>NZ_JAHLRC010000094.1:0-13673 GCF_018919545.1 Citrobacter sp. S46_ASV_140 | reverse complement strand
GGTCTTGGACTGGCGCTGAGCCAGCGCATCATCAACGCGCATCAGGGGGATATCCACGTAACCAGCCAGCCTGGCTGCGGGGCGATATTCACTCTGATTTTACCTCTTAACCCGCAGGGAAATCCGTCAGAATGAAAACGACCTATCGTATTCTCATCGTTGATGATGAAGAAAATGTTCGCCGTATGCTTGCCACCGCATTTTCCCTGCAAGGGCATGAGACACATTGCGCCAGCGACGGGAAAGCCGCACTGAGCCTGTTTAGCGAAACGCAGCCAGACGTGGTACTGATGGACATTCGCATGCCGGAGATGGACGGTATCGACGCGCTGAAAGTTATGCGCACGCAGCAACCACGGATCCCCGTCATTCTGATGACCGCTTACGCTGAAGTAGAAACCGCAGTAGAAGCTTTACGTAGCGGCGCATTCGACTACGTGATTAAGCCCTTTGATCTCGACGAGCTAAGCATGGTGATTCAACGCGCATTGCAACTGCAGGAGATGAAACAGGAAATCCGCAATCTGCATAAAGCGTTGACCACCAGCTGGCAGTGGGGACATATTCTGACCACCAGCCCGCGTATGATGGATATCTGTAAAGACACGGCGAAAATCGCCCTCTCCCAGGCAAACGTGTTGATTAGCGGTGAAAGTGGTACAGGAAAAGAGCTGATCGCCCGCGCCATTCACTACAACAGCAAACGCGCCAATGGCCCCTTTATCAAAATTAACTGCGCGGCCCTGCCGGAGTCGTTGTTGGAAAGCGAGCTATTTGGTCACGAAAAAGGCGCGTTTACCGGGGCACAGACATTACGCCAGGGATTGTTCGAACGCGCTCATCAGGGAACTTTATTGCTTGATGAAATTGGCGAGATGCCGCTGGTGCTGCAGGCCAAGCTGCTGCGCATTTTGCAGGAGAGGGAGTTTGAACGCATCGGCGGGCACCAGACCATTCGCGTTGACATTCGAATCGTCGCCGCCACCAACCGCTGTCTGCAAACGATGGTGAAGGAAGGAACGTTTCGCGAAGACCTGTTTTACCGGCTCAACGTTATCCATCTGACTTTGCCGCCCTTACGCGAGCGTCGTGAAGATATTGCCTTATTAGCAAACCACTTTTTACAAAAATTCAGCTCTGAAAATCAGCGGGATATTATCGAGATCGACCCGACGGCGATGTCGATCCTCACCGCCTGGCCCTGGCCCGGTAACATTCGCGAACTGTCAAACGTCATCGAACGTGCAGTCGTTATGAATACCGGCGCGGTGATCTTTGCCGACGATCTCCCCGATCCGTTGCGCAACCCGGTGAGCGCCACAACAGAGGCAAAACCGACTTACTCCGGGGAACGCAATCTGAAAGAAGAGATTAAGCGTGAGGAAAAACGAATTATCCTCGAAGTCCTCGACAATCAGGACGGCAATCGCACCCGCACGGCGCTGATGCTGGGAATTAGCCGTCGCGCTTTAATGTATAAATTACAAGAGTACGGCATCGACCCATCGGGTTCCTGATACGCAAATTTGCTATGCAGAATTTTGCACACTGCGCAAAATTCTGCATAACCCCTCGTGGTCTCCTTTCACCAGGACCACAAAAATAAACCAATAAATTCAATAAACTAAACATTAATACGTTTCTTTAGTCATTCTGGCACCTTGCTTGCAATTCCCTGAGCGTACCCAAAATGGAGTATGCAAAAAGGGAAACATAATGAAAACAAAACTGATTACCTTACAAGACGCTGCGGGCTTCTTTCGTGACGGCATGACCATCATGGTCGGTGGTTTTATGGGCGTTGGCACACCACCTCGTCTGGTTGAAGCCCTGCTGGAGTCCGGCGTCAGGGATCTGACGCTAATTGCTAACGATACCGCCTTTGTCGATACCGGTATCGGCCCCCTGATCGTCAATGGGCGGGTGAGCAAAGTGATTGCCTCGCACATTGGTACAAACCCGGAAACCGGTCGTCGCATGATTGCCGGCGAGATGGATGTACAGCTGGTTCCGCAAGGTACCCTGATCGAGCAGATTCGCTGCGGCGGCGCGGGTCTTGGCGGCTTTCTGACCCCCACTGGCGTTGGCACCATCGTGGAAGAAGGCAAGCAAACCATGACGCTTGAGGGTAAAACCTGGCTGCTTGAACGCCCATTACGCGCCGATTTAGCGCTTATTCGCGCCCACCGTTCTGACATGCTTGGCAACCTCACCTACCAGCTCAGCGCCCGTAACTTTAACCCTCTGATTGCCCTCGCCGCTGATATCACGCTGGTCGAACCGGACGAAATGGTTGAAACAGGGGAGCTACAGCCTGACCAGATTGTGACCCCCGGCGCCGTTATCGACCATATCGTCATTCCACAGGAGAGCTAATCATGGATGCTAAACAACGTATTGCGCGCCGGGTGGCGCAAGAACTTCGCGATGGCGATATCGTCAACTTAGGTATCGGCCTGCCAACGATGGTAGCCAACTACTTACCTGCTGATATTCACATTACGCTGCAATCTGAGAACGGTTTTCTGGGGCTGGGCCCAGTCACCACCGCCCATCCTGACCTGGTGAACGCGGGCGGCCAACCGTGCGGTATTTTGCCGGGCGCGGCGATGTTTGATAGCGCCATGTCGTTCGCGTTGATTCGCGGCGGTCATGTTGATGCCTGTGTGCTTGGCGGGTTGCAGGTCGATGAGCAGGCAAACCTCGCCAACTGGGTGGTTCCCGGCAAGATGGTGCCCGGCATGGGGGGCGCAATGGATCTGGTGACCGGTGCGCGTAAAGTCATTATCGCCATGGAGCATTGCGCAAAAGACGGCTCCGCAAAAATCCTGCGTCAATGCACCATGCCGCTCACCGCGCAGCATGCTGTGCATATGCTGGTCACCGAGCTGGCTGTATTCCGCTTTATAGATGGCAAGATGTGGCTGACTGAAATCGTCGAAGGATGCGACATCGCCACGCTATGTGAAAAAACCGAAGCACAGTTTGAAATTGCCGACGATCTGCGCATCCTGCGAGGTGACGCATGATTGGCCGCATCGCTCGCTTTATGACACGGGTAGTCAGCCGCTGGCTGCCCGACCCACTGATTTTCGCCATGTTATTAACGTTGCTGACCTTTGGCATCGCGCTGTGGTTAACGCCGCAGACCCCCATCAGCATGGTGAAATTCTGGGGTGACGGTTTCTGGAACCTGCTGGCGTTTGGTATGCAGATGGCGCTGATCATCGTAACCGGCCATGCGTTAGCCAGTTCCGGGCCGGTGAAAAGCCTGCTGCGTACGGCGGCATCCGCCGCCAAAACCCCCGCTCAGGGCGTCATGCTGGTGACTTTTTTTGGTTCAGTTGCCTGCGTTATTAACTGGGGATTTGGTCTGGTGGTCGGGGCGATGTTCGCCCGCGAAGTTGCTCGTCGGGTACCGGGTTCCGATTATCCGTTACTGATTGCCTGCGCCTACATCGGGTTCCTGACCTGGGGCGGCGGCTTCTCCGGCTCAATGCCTTTGCTGGCGGCAACGCCTGGCAACCCGGTCGAGCACGTAGCGGGCCTCATTCCTGTCGCGGATACCCTGTTCACCGGCTTCAATATTTTCATCACGCTCGGCCTGATTGTGGTGATGCCGTTTATCACCCGGATGATGACGCCAAAACCTTCAGATGTGGTGAGCATCGATCCGAAACTGTTACTGGAAGAAGCTGATTTTCAGAAGAAACTGCCGCCAGATGCGCCGCCATCTGAAAAACTGGAAGAGAGCCGCATTCTGGCGCTGATCATCGGTGCATTAGGGATTGCCTATCTGGGTATCTACTTTGCCGAGAAAGGTTTCAACATCACCATCAATACCGTCAACCTGATGTTTATGATTGCCGGTCTGCTGCTGCACAAAACGCCGATGGCCTATATGCGTGCCGTTAGTGCTGCGGCACGCAGTACCGCCGGGATTCTGGTGCAATTCCCCTTCTATGCCGGCATTCAGTTGATGATGGAGCACTCCGGTCTCGGTGGGCTCATTACTGAATTTTTCATCAACGTTGCCAACAAAGATACCTTCCCACTGATGACTTTCTTCAGTTCAGCACTGATTAACTTTGCCGTGCCATCCGGCGGTGGCCATTGGGTTATTCAGGGACCGTTCGTCATGCCTGCCGCTCAGGCGCTGGGTGCCGATCTTGGCAAATCAGTCATGGCCATCGCCTACGGTGAGCAGTGGATGAACATGGCACAACCGTTCTGGGCGCTACCCGCGCTGGCCATCGCCGGTCTCGGAGTACGCGACATTATGGGCTACTGCATCACCGCCCTGCTCTTCTCCGGCGTCATTTTTGTTATTGGATTGACCTTGTTCTGACGGCAACAACTTAATTAAAGGAACTGAAAAATGAAAAACTGTGTCATCGTCAGCGCGGCACGTACCGCAATCGGCAGTTTTAACGGCGCACTGGCAACTACGGGTGCCGTCGAGCTTGGATCAATCGTCATTAGAGCCGCTCTTGAACGCGCGCACCTTGACCCACAGCGCGTGGACGAGGTGATTATGGGCAACGTGCTGCAGTCAGGACTCGGGCAAAACCCAGCGCGTCAGGCATTATTAAAAAGCGGCCTGTCCGACACCGTTTGCGGCTTTACCGTCAACAAAGTGTGCGGCTCTGGCCTGAAAAGCGTGGCGCTTGCCGCCCTCGCTATCAAGGCCGGACAAGCCCAGGCGATCGTCGCGGGTGGGATGGAAAACATGAGCCTGGCCCCCTACCTGTTAGACGCAAAAGCCCGCTGGGGCTATCGCCTCGGTGACGGGCAATTGTCCGACGTGATTCTGCGCGATGGCCTGATCTGCGCCGAGCATGGTTACCACATGGGGATCACTGCAGAAAATGTTGCCAAAGAGTATGGCATCAGCCGCGAAATGCAGGACGAACTGGCTCTGCAGTCGCAGCGTAAAGCCGTTGCCGCAATCGAG
The DNA here is from genome assembly GCF_018919545.1 of Citrobacter sp. S46_ASV_140. Classification (NCBI taxonomy): domain Bacteria; kingdom Pseudomonadati; phylum Pseudomonadota; class Gammaproteobacteria; order Enterobacterales; family Enterobacteriaceae; genus Citrobacter; species Citrobacter sp. S46_ASV_140. Next base: position 8,719 of record NZ_JAHLRC010000094.1, on the reverse strand, counting down.
TCTGGCACATTTGAGGCTGAAATCGTGCCCGTCAGCGTGTCATCACGGAAAAAAACCATCATCGTTGAGCGTGACGAATTCCCCAAAGCTGACTCGACGGCAGCAGGCCTCGCCGCATTGCGTCCAGCCTTCGATAAAGCAGGAACCGTCACCGCAGGTAACGCCTCGGGGATCAACGACGGTGCAGCGGCATTAGTGATAATGGAAGAGTCCGCAGCACTGGAGGCTGGGCTGAAGCCATTGGCGCGGATCAAAGCCTGGGCCAGTGGCGGCGTAGCACCGGCGATGATGGGGATGGGGCCGGTTCCCGCCACGCTGAAGGCACTGCAACTGAGCGGCTTACAGCTTTCTGATATCGATCTGATCGAAGCTAACGAGGCATTTGCTGCTCAGTTTCTTGCCGTTGGTAAAACGCTGGGGTTTGATCCGCAAAAGGTTAACGTCAACGGTGGGGCAATTGCGCTGGGACACCCTATCGGCGCCAGCGGCGCGCGAATACTGGTGACGCTGCTGCATGCGCTACAGGCACGGGATCAAACGCTTGGACTGGCCACGTTGTGCATCGGCGGCGGTCAGGGCATTGCGATGATAGTGGAGCGAATGAATTAAAAAAAAGGGCCGGATATTTCCGGCCCTTTTTATCACGTCTTAATTACTCTTCAGCGTCGTCCGCTGCATCGTCATCGCTTTCCGCTTCAGGCGCGATATCCTCGTCCCCTTCAGCAGCGCTACCGTCGATGGAGTCGAGCTCTTCATCATCAACCGGTTCAGCAACGCGTTGCAGACCCACAACGTTTTCATCTTCCGCAGTACGGATGAGGATCACGCCCTGGGTGTTACGTCCTACCACGCTGATTTCCGACACGCGAGTACGCACCAGCGTACCTGCATCGGTGATCATCATGATCTGATCGGTATCTTCAACCTGCACTGCGCCGACAACGGAACCGTTGCGCTCGGTGACTTTGATGGAGATAACGCCCTGGGTCGCACGAGACTTGGTCGGATACTCTTCCGCCGCCGTACGTTTACCGTAGCCGTTCTGGGTAACGGTGAGGATAGCACCTTCACCGCGCGGAACGATCAGCGATACCACGCTGTCGCTTTCCGCCAGTTTGATACCGCGTACGCCGGTCGCGGTACGTCCCATCGGACGAACAGCCCCTTCTTTGAAGCGCACCACTTTACCGGCAGCAGAGAACAGCATAACTTCGTCACTACCAGACGTCAGGTCAACGCCAATCAGCTCATCGCCTTCGTTCAGGTTAACCGCAATGATACCGGCAGAACGCGGACGGCTGAACTCGGTCAGCGCTGTTTTCTTCACGGTACCGCTGGCGGTTGCCATGAAGACGTTGACGCCTTCTTCGTACTCACGTACTGGCAGAATTGCGGTGATACGTTCGTTAGCTTCCAGTGGCAGCAGGTTGACGATAGGACGTCCACGCGCACCACGGCTTGCTTCCGGCAACTGATAAACCTTCATCCAGTACAAACGACCGCGGCTGGAGAAGCAGAGGATCGTGTCATGGGTGTTGGCCACCAGCAGGCGGTCGATAAAGTCTTCTTCTTTAATTCGTGCTGCAGATTTGCCTTTACCGCCACGACGCTGCGCTTCGTAATCGGTTAACGGCTGATATTTCACGTAGCCCTGATGAGACAAGGTCACGACAACATCTTCCTGGCTAATCAGATCTTCGATGTTGATGTCAGCGCTGTTCGCGGTGATTTCGGTCCGACGTGCGTCGCCGAACTGTTCACGAATCAGCTCCATCTCTTCACGGATGACTTCCATCAGACGATCGGCGCTGCCCAGAATGTGCAGCAGTTCAGCGATCTGCTCCAGCAGCTCTTTGTATTCGTCGAGCAGTTTTTCGTGCTCAAGGCCGGTCAGTTTCTGCAAACGCAGATCCAGAATGGCCTGGGCCTGCTGTTCAGTCAGGTAGTACTGACCGTCACGCACGCCAAATTCCGGTTCCAGCCATTCAGGACGCGCGGCATCATCGCCGGCACGTTCCAGCATGGCAGAAACGTTACCCAGCTCCCACGAACGCGCGACCAGCGCTGCTTTCGCTTCTGCCGGGGTCGGCGCACGGCGGATCAGTTCGATGATCGGATCGATGTTCGCCAGCGCAATCGCCAGTGCTTCAAGGATGTGCGCACGGTCGCGGGCTTTACGCAGTTCAAAGATAGTACGGCGGGTTACGACTTCACGGCGGTGACGTACAAACGCAGCAATAATATCTTTCAGGTTCATGATTTTCGGCTGTCCATGGTGCAACGCAACCATGTTGATACCGAAAGAAACCTGCAGTTGGGTCTGGGAGTAAAGGTTGTTCAGAACCACTTCCCCGACTGCGTCGCGTTTCACTTCAATCACGATGCGCATACCGTCTTTGTCAGACTCGTCACGCAGCGCGCTGATACCTTCAACGCGTTTGTCTTTTACCAGCTCGGCGATTTTCTCGATCAGGCGCGCTTTGTTCACCTGATACGGAATTTCATGGACGATGATGGTTTCACGGCCAGTTTTGGCATCCGCTTCGACTTCCGCGCGTGCGCGAATGTACACCTTGCCACGGCCGGTACGGTAGGCTTCTTCAATACCACGACGACCGTTGATGATCGCGGCGGTCGGGAAGTCCGGACCCGGAATATGTTCCATCAGCCCTTCAATGCTGATGTCTTCATCGTCAATGTATGCCAGGCAGCCGTTGATCACTTCCGTCAGGTTGTGCGGCGGAATGTTGGTCGCCATACCTACCGCGATACCGGACGAGCCGTTCACCAGCAGGTTAGGAATTTTGGTTGGCATGACGTCAGGAATTTGTTCGGTGCCGTCGTAGTTATCGACGAAATCCACCGTTTCTTTTTCCAGGTCAGCCATCAGCTCATGGGCGATTTTCGACATACGGATTTCCGTATAACGCATCGCCGCTGCGGAGTCGCCATCGACAGAACCAAAGTTACCCTGACCATCTACCAGCATGTAACGCAAGGAGAATGGCTGTGCCATACGAACAATGGTGTCGTAAACGGCGGTATCACCATGAGGGTGGTATTTACCGATTACGTCACCAACGACACGGGCAGATTTTTTATAGGCTTTATTCCAGTCGTTGCCCAATACGTTCATGGCGTAAAGTACGCGACGGTGAACCGGCTTCAGGCCATCTCGGACGTCCGGCAGCGCACGGCCAACAATGACCGACATCGCATAATCCAGATAGGAGCTCTTCAGCTCTTCCTCAATGTTGACCGGTGTAATTTCTCTCGCAAGGTCGCTCATCTAACCGCTATCCCTCTACTGTATCCCGGATTCAAAGGTCGCAAATTATAACACATCCGTGCAGATTCAGGTAAATGGATTCCCCCTGACAGAGGCTTTATTCATCCCGTCAGGCTGATATACTCATTTGCATCGCAAATTTAGGAGTAGAAGCCCCAATGAATGCCGAAAAACCTCCGGTAACTCACAACGTTGATCAGGAAGAAATTGCCAAGTTTGAAGCAGTCGCGTCACGCTGGTGGGATCTTGAGGGTGAATTTAAGCCACTGCACCGTATTAACCCACTGCGCCTGGGCTATATCACGGAGCGCTCAGGCGGCCTGTTTGGTAAAAAGGTACTCGACGTCGGCTGCGGCGGCGGCATTCTGGCGGAAAGCATGGCGCGCGAGGGCGCAACCGTCACCGGGCTGGACATGGGCTTTGAACCGTTACAGGTAGCAAAACTGCATGCGCTGGAGAGTGGCATCCAGGTGGAATACGTTCAAGAAACGGTTGAAGAACATGCGGAAAAACATGCGCATCAGTATGACGTTGTGACCTGCATGGAAATGCTGGAGCACGTACCGGACCCGCAGTCGGTGGTCAGGGCCTGCGCCAGACTGGTCAAACCGGGCGGCGAAGTGTTTTTCTCCACGCTTAATCGCAACGGCAAATCCTGGCTAATGGCGGTGGTCGGCGCGGAATATATTTTGCGTATGGTGCCGAAAGGCACGCATGATGTGAAAAAATTCATTAAGCCGGCTGAACTGTTAGAGTGGGTTGACCAGACCGTGCTGAAAGAGCGTCATATGACCGGCCTGCACTACAACCCGATCACCAACAGTTTTAAACTCGGCCCCGGCGTTGATGTGAACTATATGCTACACACTACCGCGCAAGCAGATTAACCCCCTCCACCCGGCCGGATAAGGCGTGCAACGCCGCAATCCGGCACCGTACCTGATAGTGCGCAGCTTTCGGGCCTGCGCATCGCCTACCAATCCTGAGTAGGATCGTCAGGGCAATTTTTGCGCCAGGTCATAAGAACTTACCTTGCCTTAGATGAAGAAATCAGCACTCGATCAAATTTTCTATTTTTTTTCTCAATTATTGACATCCTCGCCAGGCCTTATAAGACGCGCACTTAGCGATTATTACCCTTTTGCAACCTCAATTTAACCTCAAAATCAACTCTTGTACTGAAAAGAATCCCTACTAGAATACTCACCATATAGCGTCTACTTTATCAAACAACCCCTACATATAGTATTTATCCACAGACTTAGTCACAACATGACTTTGTGGATAATATGGGGGATATTTTTTCTTTCACGGACAGGTAAAAAACCACATGAATCAGAGTCTGCTGGTGACAAAGCGTGATGGTAGTACAGAGCGCATCAATCTCGACAAAATCCACCGAGTTCTGGATTGGGCGGCAGAAGGACTGAATAACGTATCGATTTCTCAGGTCGAGTTGCGCTCCCACATTCAGTTTTATGACGGTATCAAGACATCCGATATCCATGAAACAATCATCAAAGCTGCCGCCGACCTGATCTCCCGCGAGGCACCGGATTATCAGTACCTGGCTGCTCGCCTGGCGATTTTCCATCTGCGCAAAAAAGCCTACGGCGAGTTTGAACCGCCGAAACTGTTCGACCATGTCGTGAAAATGGTTGAAATGGGCAAATACGACAATCATCTGCTGGAAGACTACACGGAAGAAGAGTTCAAGCAGATGGACTCGTTCATCGTACACGACCGTGATATGACCTTCTCCTACGCTGCGGTGAAGCAGTTAGAAGGTAAATACTTGGTACAAAACCGTGTTACCGGTGAGATTTATGAAAGCGCGCAGTTCCTCTACATTCTGGTAGCGGCCTGCCTGTTCTCTAACTATCCGCGTGAAACGCGTCTGCAATACGTAAAACGTTTCTACGACGCCGTTTCTACGTTTAAAATTTCGCTGCCGACGCCGATTATGTCCGGCGTGCGCACCCCTACCCGTCAGTTCAGCTCCTGCGTACTGATCGAGTGCGGCGACAGCCTGGACTCCATCAACGCCACCTCCAGCGCGATTGTGAAATACGTTTCCCAGCGCGCCGGCATCGGTATCAACGCCGGTCGCATCCGTGCGCTGGGTAGCCCGATCCGCGGCGGTGAAGCGTTCCACACCGGTTGTATTCCGTTCTACAAGCACTTCCAGACCGCGGTAAAATCCTGCTCCCAGGGCGGCGTACGCGGCGGTGCTGCAACGCTGTTCTACCCAATGTGGCACCTGGAAGTTGAAAGCCTGCTGGTCCTGAAAAACAACCGTGGCGTCGAAGGCAACCGCGTGCGTCACATGGACTACGGCGTACAGATCAACAAACTGATGTACACCCGTCTGCTGAAGGGCGGCGACATCACGCTGTTCAGCCCGTCCGACGTTCCAGGCCTGTATGATGCGTTCTTCGCTGACCAGGACGAATTCGAACGTCTGTACACCAAATATGAAAACGACGACAGTATCCGCAAGCAACGCGTGAAAGCCGTTGAGCTGTTCTCACTGATGATGCAGGAACGTGCCTCTACCGGGCGTATCTATATTCAGAACGTTGACCACTGCAACACCCATAGCCCGTTTGATCCAATTGTCGCTCCGGTGCGCCAGTCTAACCTGTGCCTGGAAATCGCCCTGCCGACCAAACCGCTGACCGACGTTAACGACGAAAACGGCGAAATTGCGCTGTGTACGCTGTCCGCATTTAACCTCGGTGCTATCAACAGCCTGGACGAGCTGGAAGAGCTGGCCGAATTGGCGGTGCGCGCGCTGGATGCGCTGCTCGATTATCAGGATTATCCGATTCCTGCCGCCAAACGCGGCGCGATGGGTCGCCGTACGCTGGGTATTGGCGTGATCAACTACGCCTACTGGCTGGCGAAAAACGGTAAGCGTTATTCTGACGGCAGCGCGAACAACCTGACTCACAAAACCTTTGAAGCCATTCAGTATTACCTGATGAAAGCCTCTAACGAGCTGGCGAAAGAGCAAGGCGCGTGCCCGTGGTTTAACGAAACGACCTACTCCAAAGGTATTCTGCCGATCGATACCTATAAAAAAGATCTCGATGCTATTGTCAACGAGCCGCTGCATCTGGACTGGGAACAACTGCGCGAATCCATCAAAACGCACGGTCTGCGTAACTCCACGCTGTCAGCCCTGATGCCATCGGAGACCTCTTCGCAGATCTCTAACGCCACCAACGGTATTGAACCACCGCGCGGCTATGTGAGCATCAAAGCGTCGAAAGACGGTATTCTGCGCCAGGTCGTGCCGGACTACGAACACCTGCACGACGCGTACGAACTGCTGTGGGAAATGCCGAACAACGATGGCTATTTGCAGCTGGTAGGTATCATGCAGAAATTTATCGATCAGTCGATTTCCGCCAACACCAACTATGATCCGTCGCGCTTCCCATCCGGAAAAGTACCGATGCAGCAGTTACTGAAAGACCTGCTCACCGCCTACAAATTTGGTGTCAAAACGCTGTATTATCAAAACACCCGTGACGGTGCGGAAGATTCTCAGGACGATCTGGTGCCGTCCATTCAGGACGATGGCTGCGAAAGCGGCGCATGTAAGATCTGATGAACGATGCCGGGTGGCACCAGGCTCACCCGGCCTACAGTAGCTTGGTTTGTAGGCCGGAAAGGGTGCTTGTAACGCCATCCGGCACTCATCCCACAAAGGATTCACATCAATGGCATACACCACTTTTTCACAGACGAAAAATAACCAACTTCTGGAACCGATGTTCTTCGGCCAGCCGGTGAACGTCGCCCGCTACGATCAGCAAAAATATGACATCTTCGAAAAACTGATCGAAAAGCAGCTCTCTTTCTTCTGGCGTCCGGAAGAAGTTGATGTTTCTCGCGATCGCATCGACTACCAGGCGCTGCCGGAGCATGAAAAGCATATCTTCATCAGCAACCTGAAATATCAGACGCTGCTGGACTCCATTCAGGGACGTAGCCCGAACGTGGCGCTGCTGCCGTTAATCTCGATCCCTGAGCTGGAAACCTGGGTGGAAACATGGGCGTTTTCAGAAACGATCCACTCCCGTTCCTACACCCACATCATTCGTAACATCGTGAACGATCCGGCGGTGGTGTTTGATGACATCGTCACCAACGAGCAGATCCAGAAACGCGCGGAAGGTATTTCCAGCTATTACGACGAATTGATTGAGATGACCAGCTACTGGCATTTGCTGGGCGAAGGCACGCATACCGTTAACGGTAAAACGGTTGTCGTAAGCCTGCGTGAACTGAAGAAGAAGCTGTATCTGTGCCTGATGAGCGTGAACGCGCTGGAAGCGATCCGCTTCTACGTCAGCTTCGCCTGCTCCTTCGCCTTCGCCGAACGTGAACTGATGGAAGGCAACGCGAAAATTATTCGCCTGATCGCCCGCGATGAAGCCCTGCATTTGACCGGGACCCAGCATATGCTGAACCTGCTGCGCAGCGGCGTGGACGATCCGGAAATGGCGGAAATCGCCGAAGAGTGTAAACAAGAATGTTACGACCTGTTCGTACAGGCTGCGCTGCAGGAAAAAGAGTGGGCGGATTATCTGTTCCGTGACGGCTCAATGATTGGCCTGAACAAAGACATTCTGTGCCAGTACGTTGAGTACATCACCAACATCCGCATGCAGGCTGTCGGACTCGACTTGCCGTTCCAGACCCGCTCTAACCCAATCCCATGGATCAACACCTGGCTGGTGTCTGATAACGTGCAGGTTGCGCCGCAGGAAGTGGAAGTCAGCTCTTACCTGGTCGGCCAGATCGATTCGGAAGTCGATACCGACGACCTGAGTAACTTCCAGCTCTGATGGGCCGCGTTACTCTGCGCATCTCTGGCACACAACTGCTGTGCCAGGATGAACACCCTTCCCTGCTTGCCGCGCTCGAATCGCACAATGTTGAAGTTGAATACCAGTGCCGCGCAGGTTATTGCGGCTCCTGCCGTACCCGTCTGGTAGCGGGACAGGTCGACTGGATTGCCGAACCTCTGGCCTTCATTCAGCCAGGTGAAATTTTGCCCTGCTGCTGTCGGGCCAAAGGCGATATTGAAATAGAGCTGTAACGCGTGGCGGGATAAAAATTACGACTAAAAAAGAGCCGCCGATGGACGGCAGCTCTTTATTTCTCCTGGAGGCAGGTATGGCCACGTTGACGGCAGACGGCCTTATCTAGCCGTTAATAACGTTTGATCCAACCAGGCCTGTGACCGGAGGTGCATCACAGACCTTGTGCCATTACTCTTTATTCAGGAATGTCACTGCTTTGTCGGGGAAGTCGGTGAACAGCCCGTCAACGCCCGCCTTGTTATACAGAATGTCATACAGCTGGTTTACGTCAGTGGTGTAATCCGGCAGCTGATCGGCACGAACGGTATAAGGA
>NZ_JAHLRC010000093.1:0-13800 GCF_018919545.1 Citrobacter sp. S46_ASV_140 | reverse complement strand
GCGGCGGTCTGTCGCTGGTCAACATTGTGGCATCGACCTTTTTTGGCGCAATTTCTGGATCGTCGGTGGCCGATACCGCGTCTATCGGTTCGGTAATGATCCCGGAGATGGATAAAAAAGGTTATCCGCGCGACTTTGCTGCAGCGGTCACTGCCAGCGGCTCGGTGCAGGCGATCCTCACGCCGCCGAGCCATAACTCGGTTATCTACTCGCTGGCAACGGGCGGGACGGTGTCGATTGCTGCGCTGTTCATCGCCGGGATCCTACCGGGCCTGCTGTTAAGCTTCAGTCTGATGGTGATGTGCGTCGCTTTTGCGCACAAACGCGGTTATCCAAAAGGGGAGCGCGTACCGTTTCGCCAGGCGCTGAAGATATTCGTCGATACGCTGTGGGGCTTAATGACCGTTGTGATCATCATGGGCGGTATCTTGTCAGGTATCTTTACCGCGACGGAATCTGCGGCGATTGCCTGTCTGTGGGCCTTCTTTGTCACCATGTTTATCTATCGTGACTATAAATGGTCTGAACTGCCGAAGCTGATGTTCCGTACGGTGAAAACGGTCACTATCGTCATGATCCTGATAGGTTTTGCCGCCGCGTTCGGTGCCGTCATGACCTATATGCAGTTGCCGATGCGTATCACCGAAGCTTTCACCAGCATCTCGGACAACAAATACGTCATCCTGATGTGCATTAACATCATGCTGTTGCTGATCGGTACGCTGATGGATATGGCGCCGCTGATCCTGATTTTGACGCCGGTTTTGCTACCGGTGACCAACGCGCTCGGCATTGATCCGGTCCATTTTGGGATGATCATGCTGGTGAATTTAGGGATCGGCCTGATAACGCCGCCGGTAGGGTCGGTGCTGTTTGTGGCCAGTGCGGTGAGTAAGCAGAAAATTGAGCAGGTGGTGAAGGCGATGCTGCCGTTCTACTTCGTGCTGTTCCTGGTGCTGATGATCGTCACGTACATTCCGGCGATTTCGCTGTTCCTGCCGAGACTGTTTGGTGTGATGTGATAAATGCCCGGTGGCGCTCGCGCTTACCGGGCCTGCAAACTATGCTTGCGTAGGCCGGATAAGGCGAAGCCGCCATCCGGCACAAAAAGACTTAGCGACGAACGGCGATCGCTTCAATCTCGATTTTCACGTCTTTCGGCAGACGGGCAACTTCCACGCAAGAACGCGCCGGGAAAGTGGCGTTGTGCTCGGTGAAGAACGCTTCGTAGGTCGCGTTTACGGTTGCGAAATCGTTCAGGTCTTTAACGAAGACGGTAGTTTTTACGATGTCGCCCACTTTCAGGCCTGCTGCTTCAACGATAGCTTGTACGTTTTCCAGCGACTGACGCGCCTGAGCGGACACGTCTTCCGATACGGCACCGGTTTTCGGATCGACCGGGATCTGACCGGAAGTGATTACCATGCTACCCAGGTCAACGCCCTGAACGTATGGGCCGATTGCTGCTGGTGCATTTTCCGTCGCGATAGTCTTGCTCATGATTTCTCCTGAATTACAGCGGTAATAGAATGTTCCCGGCCATTATAGGGAGCCGGGAAATCATTACCAACACCAATTAGTTGGCCAGCACCACATAATGCGAAAACTCTTTTTCACAGTATTTGCATTTGAGTGCGATGTCGTCAGCGCGCTTTTTCACTGAAAAACTGGACGATACTGGTTCAGCATGGCTGATGCAGTTGCTGTTCGGGCAAACCAGCACGTTATCGATACGTTCAGGCAGGCTCGGACGTGATTTACCCACCACGTCATAATCGTCAATGCGGTTTACCGTTGCCTGCGGAGCGTACAGGGAGAGCTGGTTTACCTGCTCGTCGGTCAGGAACGTATTTTCGATTTTAATCAGGTCTTTACGGCCCATTTCGCCAGACGGCAGGTTCAGGCCGATGGTGATACGCTGGTCAGTTTCAGTCAGTTTGAACAACGTCAGCAGCTTAAAACCAACCTGTGCGGGAATATGGTCAATTACGGTGCCACGTTTGATGGCTTCAACCTGCAGTTTGTTATCGTGTGTCATCTCTTTTTCTCCCTTACAGTGCCAGTTCGCTATTCAGTACCAGTGCCAGTAACGCCTGGCGGGCGAAGATGCCGTTGCCAGCCTGCTGGAAATACCAGGCGTGCGGCGTCTTGTCGACGTCGGTGGTGATTTCATCGATGCGCGGCAGCGGATGCAGCACCTTCATGTTCGCTCTGGCACCGTTCAGATCGCTGGCACGCAGAACAAACTGTGCTTTCACATTGGCGTATTCGGACGGGTCCAGACGCTCTTTTTGTACGCGGGTCATGTAGAGGATATCGACCTCCGCCATTACCTCTTCGATAGTGCCATGCAGGCTCCAGGCGATACCTTTTTCATTCAGCATATCCAGAATGTATTGCGGCATGGCCAGCGCGTCCGGGGCGATGAAGTAGAAGCGGTTACCTTCGAACTTTGCCAGCGCCTGGGTCAGGGAGTGGACGGTGCGGCCATATTTCAGGTCACCCACCATGGCGGTTTGCAGATTGTCCAGGCGACCCTGCGTTTCCTGAATGGTAAACAGATCCAGCAGCGTTTGGGTGGGATGCTGGTTGGAACCGTCGCCGGCGTTCAGTACCGGCACGTTACCGGAGAACTCGGTTGCCAGACGCGCAGCGCCTTCCTGCGGATGACGCATCACGATGGCGTCGACATAGGTGCTGATGACGGAAATGGTGTCGGCCAGAGTTTCGCCTTTTTTGCCAAGCGACGTGTTGCTGCTGTCAGAGAAACCCACCACGCTGGCGCCCAGACGGTGCATGGAGGTTTCAAAAGATAAACGGGTGCGGGTTGACGCTTCAAAGAAGCAACTGGCGATGACCTTATGTTTTAACAGCTCGGGCTGCGGGTTAGCTTTTAATTTCGCCGCCGTCGCGAGGACCAGATTAAGGTCATCGCGGCTGAGGTCGTTTATGGAAATGATGTGTTTTTGATAGAGCGGGTTAGCCATGTTTATCTCCTGACGCCTGGGCAAAAAAAAAGCCCCTCAATTGAGGGGCTCGGAATGGGTGATCAACGGAAAGAAAAACGGCAGGCCAGCGTCCTTTTTCAGACGCGGTAAGACAAAATGTCGTACACACTGAACCATACATCCTCCCGGCAAATTGTCCGCGATTATACTCAGCTCCGTTATGGGATCAAGCGAAAAATGCACTATTTATTCATCGCAAACGGTTCTTATGAATTTTAATTCATTTTGAATAGATAATTAATCTGCTTATGGATCAGGCCCGTTCGCTGCACCACCCGCGGCGCGACCCAGACAATACTGCTACCGGCAATGACGCCGAGAATTTCTGGCAACGCGTGATAATCGAGGATTCTGGCTACGGCGCGACCATAGCCTGCCGCCGTGTGGATGAGGATAAACTCGCTATTGTGTTCCACGCTGACCACCATTTCAGCAATCGATCGGGCAGCATCAGGCGCGGGTCGTGATTGCGGATTTACAGAATAAATTTTTTGCCCTTTTGTATTTCTTATTTTTATAGCACCGAGCAGTTTCAGTAGACGAGATACCGTTGACTGGCTAATCCCGGTGAAACCATGGTGTTGTAGATCGCGGCGAAGCGCTTCCTGAGACAGGTAGCTTTTTTCGCTAATCAGGCGCTGACAAATCGCCAACTGTTTCTGCTCTTTGGTCGAGTAATCATCGAATTCCTTCATAAAAACACCCTAAATTTATCATTTGTATCAATGCGATGGCGAAATTCACCACATTTGCAGTATCAATAACGGCTCAAACGGGCGGTTGTGCAGAAAAACGAGAGCGCGCTCAAAAAAGCCGTCGTGATCCGACGGCCAGCAGGACTACAGCATCGCGCCGATACTCAGAACAACCATGTTCAGTACCGTCAGAATTAGCAGCAGTGGTGCGACCCATTTCAGGTAGCGCACATAAGGAACACGAGCGATGGCCAACCCACCCATCACAACCGCTGAGGTGGGGGTAATCAGATTCACAATGCCGGAAGCGGATTGATACGCGGTGACGACCAGATCCCTTTGCACATGGGCGAAGTCAGCCAGCGGGGCCATAATGGGCATCGTGAGCACCGCCAGGCCAGACGAGGAAGGGACCAGGAAGGAGAGCAAGACTTCCAGCCAGTAAGTCACATTGATGAAAATGGTGGTGGACAGACCGGAGACTAAATTTTCGGCGCTGTGCAAAATGGTGTGGGTGATCATGCCGTTGTCCATCACCACGACGATACCGCGCGCAATGCCGATAATCAGCGCCACGCCGAGCAGATCCCGTGCCCCGTCAATGAAGGTACTGGTGAATGCTTCTTCACTCATGCGGGCAATCACGCCGACGATAATCGCAGATGCCAGAAAAACCCCAGATATTTCCGCCATCCACCAGCCGAGCACCGCGACGCCATAAATCATCACTGCAAAGGCGGCGGCGAATATCAGCAGGATCCACTTACGCGTAGCCGTGAATTCAAGATTGGTATTGGCGCGACTACCGAGAAAATGGGCACGGTTTTCCTCCAGTTTATCGGCCACGATGGAAAGCTCAGGATGGCTGCGAACTTTCCGTGCATAGCGCATGACCCATACCACACAGATAACATAGCCGACGACCAGCAGCAGAATGCGCATCAGCATTCCCTGGGTGAAGGGGATCCCGGCGGCGTTAGCGGCGATAACTGTTGCGAAAGGGTTGATTGTTGAACCGAGGGTGCCGATGCCTGCGCCAAGCAAAACGGTTGCAGCAGCAACCAGTGGATCAAAGCGCGCAGCCATCATGACCGGAACCAATAAGGTGTAGAAAGGAAGTGATTCTTCCGCCATGCCGTAAATCGTACCTCCGGCGGCGAAAAGTCCCATCAGGATGGGGATCATCCACTCTTCTTTACCATTCAGCCTGACCGTCACGCGTTCGATGCCGGCGTCGATGGCGCCCGTTTTGTTTACCACGCCGAGAAACCCGCCAATAATCAGGACAAACAACGCCACATCAATCGCGCCTGCGGTGTAGGTTTCGTGGTTATAAAGCCCGTCAATCGGAGCCAGCAGTACAGCCGTTAAACCTTGTGGATGCGCCTCTGTTGGGGCATAGGTACCGGCAACCGGCACTTCTTTGCCCAGGGTGGCATTCATCGCCATCTGGTATTTCCCGGCAGGGACAATCCAGGTCATAACGGCGACGAGCGCAATGAGAATAAACAGGATGGTATACGCGCTGGGAAATTTGAATTTGCCCATGATGTTCTCCGGATAGCTTGGGCATATGCCGCCATGCGACACATGCCCGCTGGGGTTAGTCGCCGAGTGTCGCTACCATGACCGCTTTGATGGTATGCATCCGGTTTTCTGCTTCGTCGAAGACGATGGAATGCGCTGACTCAAATACCTCCTCCGTGACTTCAAGCCCTTTCAGGCCGTAAGCCGCTTCGATTTCACGGCCCACTTTGGTGTGCTCGTTATGGAAGGCGGGCAGGCAGTGCATGAATTTCACATTGGGATTGCCGGTCGCATCGATGACCTGCTGGTTAATTTGATAAGGCGTCATCAGGCTGACGCGTTCTGCCCACGCCTCTTTGGGTTCTCCCATCGAAACCCAGACATCGGTGTAGAGAAAGTCCACGTCGTAAACGCCTTCCTCAACATCCTCTGTGAGCGTAATGCGCGCGCCCGTCACGCTGGCGATTTCACGGCATTCGGCAACCAGCGCCTCGTCCGGCCAGAAGGATTTCGGTGCGACCAGACGAATATCCATCCCCATTTTCGCCGCGCCGACCATCAGCGAATTGCCCATGTTATTGCGGGCGTCACCAAGGTAAGCGAAGCTCAGTTCGGGTAAGGTTTTACCCGGGGCGTGTTCCAGCATGGTCATCAGATCCGCGAGGATCTGCGTAGGGTGGAATTCATTCGTCAGCCCGTTCCAGACCGGCACACCAGCGAACTGCCCCAGTTCTTCCACGATCTCCTGGCCGTAGCCGCGGTATTCAATACCGTCATACATGCGACCTAACACGCGGGCGGTATCTTTCATCGACTCTTTATGACCAATCTGCGAGCCGCTTGGGCCAAGGTAGGTCACCTGTGCGCCCTGATCGAAAGCGCCGACTTCAAAGGCGCAGCGGGTGCGAGTTGACGTTTTTTCGAAGATTAGCGCGATATTTTTACCGACCAGCGTTTGCCTTTCGCGTCCGGCTTTTTTTGCCGTTTTTAACTCGATAGCCAGATCGATCAGGTACTGGATTTCCGTTGGGGTGTAGTCCAGCAATTTGAGAAAATTGCGATTTTTCAGGTTAACAGTCATGAAAATATCCTTATGTAGGCTGGATAAGGCTTCGCTTTACCCAGCAAAAAAAGCCTTAAGCGTTAACATCATTGGCTTCGCGCCGAATTAGCGTGCCTTTGTCACCGGCGAGAATGGCCGAACCGTCAGCCAACGAGCCGATGCCAGCAATCCCGTGACAGTGAGAGACAAATTCCGCGCAGGCGGTGACTTTGGGGCCCATTGAACCGGCGTCGAATTGCATTTCGCCGAGCCGTTCCGGCGTAACCTGGGCCAGCGGGCGCTGGGTAGGTTTGCCCCAGTCGAGATACACCGCATCGGCATCGGTCAGGATCAGCAGCGCATCGGCGTGGATTTGTTTGGCGAGCAGGGCGGCGGAGAGATCTTTGTCGATCACCGCTTCAATACCGTGGTAGCCATCGGCTTTTTCCACCACCGGTACGCCGCCACCGCCGTTGCAGATAACCAGATGATCGCGGGCGATCAGTGTGCGAATGGCGTCACTTTCCACGATTCGTTTGGGTTGTGGAGAGGGCACAACACGGCGGAATGCTTTACCATCGGCTTTGAAAACCCAGCCTTTTTCCGCCTGTAACGCGTGGGCCTGGGGTTCGTCATAAATCGGCCCGATATATTTGGTGGGATTGCTGAAGGCCGGATCGTGGGCATCGACTTCAACCTGAGTCAACAGGACACTAATTTCACGCAGTGGGAGCTGGTTTTTCAGGGCCTGTTGCAGCATATAACCAATCATTCCCTGACTTTCTGCGCCGAGAATATCGAGCGGATAGGGGGTGACGTTGGCATAAGCACTGTTTTGTAACGCCAAAAGTCCAACCTGCGGGCCATTGCCGTGTACCAGAATTACGCGCCACTGCTGCGTGAGCTGAGCGAGAGTTCTTGCCGCCAGCTCAATATTCTTGCGTTGGATGTCGGCTTCCAGCGGTTCGCCGCGTTTGAGTAGCGCATTGCCGCCCAGCGCCACAACCAGGGTAGGTTTGTTTTCCATAACGTCTCCTTAAATACCGTCGCGTTCCAGCGGACAACTCATGCAGCGCGCACCGCCGCGCCCACGTCCCAGTTCGTCGCCAGGAATGGGTAAAACAGTGATGCCAGCTTTGTCGTATTTCTCGTTGGTCCAGATGTTGCGTTCGTAGCCCACCACAACCCCAGGGCGCAGCGTCAGAACATTGTTCGCGTCATTCCACTGTTCGCGTTCAGCTTCGAAAGCGTCGCCACCGGTGGTGATCAGATTGATCTGGTCGAGGCCAAGTGCTTTTTCGAGGGCATGTACCAGCGTACTTTCCTGGGTGCGTTTCAGGCCGCCGCGCCCGTCTGGTGTCAGGGTCCAGCACTGGACATCCGGGCGCACCACTTCCGGGTAGACGGAGAAGGTATCGATATCGATGTGGGTCATGACGGTATCGAGGTGCATACAGGAGCGATGTTTCGGCAGTTCGACTGCGATGACGCGTTCTGCCTGGCGATGCTTAAATAGCGACTGGGCAAGGAACTCAATGCCCTGCGGCGTGGTACGTTCCGACATACCGATGAGAACTGCGCCGCGACCAATGACCAGTACATCTCCACCTTCTAATGTGGCGTGGTCGTAATTAATATTTTCATCGCCGAAATATTTAATAAAATCACCATCGGCAAATTGTGGATGCCAACGGTAAATCGCCCGCAAGTTATTAGTTTCTCGTTGACGTGCAGTTTTTGCCATCGGATTAATGGATACGCCGTTATATATCCAGCATGAGGTGTCGCGGGTAAATAAGTGGTTTGGTAATGGCTTCATAATAAAGTCATTAATATCGTGAGTATCGACCACCATATTTTTGATTGAGGCAGGAATTTCTCCGTATGTCAGCCCACCGCTTAAATGTCGGGCGAGCTCCCGGTGCTGCATATCTGCAAGCCAGGCGCGAATATCCGTGGCGAAAGCGGGGCCAAGGCGATAATCAGAAATTTGTGTATCCAGTAGCCAGCTTTTGGCATCGGGGATATCCAGAGTTTGTGTCAATAAATCAGTGAGTAACAGAACCTCAATTCCCTGTTGACGTAACGTGTTGGCGAAAATGTCATGCTCTTCTCCTGCACGTTCTACCGAAAGAACATCATCAAAAAGCAGTTCCTGGCAATTTGACGGCGTCAGCCTTTTTAGGCTGAGGTTAGGGCGATGTAGCATTACGCTACGTAATTGACCGATTTCAGACCCGACATAATGCTTTTCCATCATTATTCCTTTAATACGATTTTAAAAAATAAAGAGGAGGTGCCTGCAAATAATGTTTATTGCAGTCATGATTTTTCAGCTGATTTCAGAATCTATATTTAGATCTTATTTGATAGAGAAACGTGATTCATTTCACAGTCAGGTCGATGTTTGGCATTTGTTGTTTAATTTATGAGATGGCTCTGAGAATTTAAAAAATAAAAACATGAATAATTGAATTACTACGCAGGAATATGTCTTGTTATTTAACTGTGTTAATTTTATGTACATATTTAAATATTTAATAAATTAAATAGTGCGTTGATTTTTATATGTTTTTCTATATTTAATGAATTTTTATGCGAATCTATTATTTTATTATTTGTGCTGTAAGGTTTATTTCAAAATAAATATGACGATGAAGAAAGATAACGAAGGAGACGTAAACTGTGATCGATTGCTGGTTTTTCTAACAAAGCTTTCTATAACAGTGAGTTAGTGACTGAGTTGAAAAGTATGAGACGAAAGTTATGCAGAGTTTATGCATAACCTGTTGCTGGCTATTAGCAATTATTTAACATCATCAGCGATAAACATGCGTTGACGCAAAATATCGGCAAATAGCAGTGGTATGGCAGACCTTTTTTTCGTATAACAACTAAAATGAAACGATGTTTTAATTAAGGGGTTTGAAATGATTGTCGGCAATATTCACAACCTGGATGCCTGGCTGCCGGAAGAGCTGCGTCAGGCGATTGAGCACATTAAAGCGCACGTGACGGATGCGACGGAAAAGGGTAAGCACGACATCGACGGCGAACGTCTGTTCTATCTGATTGCTGAAGATATGACGGAGCCGTTTGCGCAGCGCCGCGCCGAATATCACGCTCGCTATCTGGATATTCAGATCCTGCTCAAAGGTCAGGAAGGCATGACTTTCAGCACGCAGCCTGCGGGCGCACCGGAAACTGACTGGCTGGCGGATAAAGATATCGCCTTCCTGCCGGAAGGCGAACAGGAGAAAACGGTGGTGCTGAACGAAGGTGACTTCGTCGTCTTTTATCCGGGTGAAGTGCATAAACCGCTGTGCGCGGTCGGCGCTCCGGCGCTGGTACGCAAAGCCGTGGTGAAAATGCGGGTAGCATAAACCGGTTTGCCGGGTGCGACTTACCCGGCCTAAGGAAGTACGATGGTAGGCCGGATAGGGTGCGTCAGCATCGCTATCCGGCAATTCAATCGCGCAACGCTATTATTTGGAAAGCGTCGCGACCATCACCGCTTTGATGGTGTGCATCCGGTTTTCCGCCTGATCAAATACGATACTGGCGGGTGACTCAAAGACCTCGTCGGTCACTTCCATGCCGCCGTGCAGACCATATTCCTGCGCCATTTGTTTGCCAAGCGTGGTTTGATCGTCATGGAACGCGGGCAGGCAGTGCAGGAATTTCACCTGCGGATTGCCGGTCAACGCCATCATCGCGCTATTAACCTGGTACTTACGCAACTGCGCAATACGTTCGGCCCATTTCTCTTTCGCTTCGCCCATCGATACCCAGACGTCGGTATAGATGAAGTCCGCGCCTTTCACGCCCGTGGCGACATCTTCGGTTAGTGTTATATTGCCGCCGTTTTTCTGTGCCAGCGCTTTGCACTCCGAAACGAGGCTTTCCTCCGGCCAGCAGGCCTGGGGCGCGACCAGGCGCAGATCCAGTCCGGTTAACGCAGCGGCTTCCAGCATGGAATTGCCCATATTGTTGCGGGCATCGCCGGTGTAGACCAGCACCATCTCATTAAACGCTTTACCCGGCAGGTGTTCCTGCATCGTGAGTAAATCCGCCAGCAACTGGGTGGGGTGAAATTCGTTGGTTAATCCGTTCCAAACCGGAACTCCGGCATATTCCGCCAGCGTCTCGACAATTTCCTGACCGTGGCCCCGATACTGAATACCGTCGTACATACGACCGAGTACGCGGGCGGTGTCTTTGATCGACTCTTTATGACCAATCTGGCTGCCGCTCGGCCCGAGATACGTCACGCGCGCGCCCTGATCATATGCGGCAACTTCGAAAGAGCAACGGGTGCGGGTTGAGTCTTTTTCGAAGATGAGCGCGATGTTTTTACCGGTGAGTTTAGCGACCTCGGTACCGTTTTTCTTATCCGTCTTGAGCTGCGCGGCGAGCTGGAGCAGTGACGTGAGTTCAGCAGAGGTGAAATCAAGCAGTTTCAAAAAATGTTTCTGATAAAACGCAGACATAGTTCCCTCACATGGCTTAGGCCATTTATTGAATTAAAATTCAATTTATATGGATGTTTATTCATTTGCAACCTTGTTTAACAAATCTTTCCTGGAAAGGTGGAGGCAATGACAGCGGTATGTGACAATAAGAGTATCGGCAGGACATTATGAGGAATGAGCCATGGCAAACCCGGAACTACTGGAAGAACAGCGTGAAGAAACGCGTTTGATTATTGAAGAGTTACTCGAAGATGGCAGCGATCCAGACGCGCTGTACACCATCGAGCATCACCTTTCCGCGGACGACTTTGAAACCCTGGAAAAAGCGGCAGTAGAAGCCTTCAAGCTGGGTTATGAAGTGACCGAGCCGGAAGAGCTGGAAGTGGAAGAGGGCGACACGGTTATTTGCTGTGACATCCTGAGCGAATGTGCTCTGAATGCCGAGTTGATCGACGCTCAGGTTGAGCAACTGATGAACCTGGCTGAAAAATTCGATGTGGAATACGACGGTTGGGGCACCTATTTTGAAGACCCGAACGGCGAAGAAGGTGAAGACGGCGACGATGAAGACCTCGTCGACGAAGATGATGACGGCGTGCGTCACTAAGTCATCTGCTGACCTACGGTAGCGTCTGCTGCCGTAGGCCAAGGATAACGTATGGATTACCTGCAAATACTCTCCCCGATCCACAACTTCCTGCACTGTAAAACGCCCCAGGCCTGGCTTGATAAAGCGCGAGCCCCGGCGAATCTCCCTCTGTTACTGACGGATCATCTCGTCTGCGAGCTGAAAGCGGCGCAAACGGCCATGCTGCTGGTGCGTAAGTATGTTGCAGATAAACAGGGATCGCAGGCGCTACTGGACTGGCTGAAACCCTATGAAGCGTATGCTTTCAGAGAAGGGGATGAACCGGATTTTATCGCGCTGAATAAACAGATTAGCAAAAGCGTAATGCCGCAAACTGACGATCCGTGGGGACGTAAGCTGATCGACAGCATGGTTTTGCTGATCAAAGAAGAGCTGCACCACTTCTGGCAGGTGCGTGAGGCGATGATGAGCCGCAACATTCCCTACGTCAAAATTACCGCCAGCCGTTATGCCAAAGGCATGCTCAAAGAGGTGCGAACCCACGAGCCATTAACGCTAATCGACAAACTGATTTGCGGGGCTTACATTGAGGCGCGTTCTTGTGAACGGTTCGCCGCGCTGGCGCCGTATTTGGATGACGATTTACAGGCATTTTATCTTTCGCTGCTGCGATCCGAGGCGCGGCACTATCAAGACTATCTGGCGCTGGCACAGCAGGTTTCTGCCGACGATATCAGTAGTCGGGTGCGGTTCTTTGGCGAAGTAGAAGCCGCATTGATTACTTCTCCCGACGATGAATTCCGCTTCCACAGCGGCGTGCCAGCCTGACTCTCTTCTCTGACGCGCGGCGCTAATCGTCGCGCGGTTTTACCTTTCCTGTTTCCATTAGCAAAATCTGGTGGCTGGAAATCGCTCGCTGCTGCCGTAATAATCAAAACACACGAAGGGGAAATATATCCCCGCAACAGAGACTGTTTTGCATAAGGATGGTTAATGAACTGGGCACACGTATTGTTGGCGGGTTATATCGGGGCGGTGATTGCTATCGTCGTTGGCATGTTTCGCAAAAAAGGCTGGCTGGGAAAGATCTCCGGCGCGGTGGTTTTTGTGGTAGCGATTGTCGCGTGGAATCTGTTTGATGTGCACTACCTGATCCCGCGCGAAAGCCCTGATTATGGGCTGACGGACGCGCAGAAATTTGAAAATGCGATGCTGGCAATGCCTGTTTATCAGGTACTTAAAGAGCAAGAACCCGCGTTATGGCAGAATATCCTCAACCAGGCAACGCAACTGAAAGAAGCTGGGAAAAGCGAACAACAGATTATCGACGCTATTCAGCCGCAAATCCTGCAGGTACAGATGGCGCGTTTGCAGCAGGCACCCGATGCCAACGTGATTGAGTATATGAAAATTAACCTAGAGCAGATTGCTGCGGTGGCAAAAGTGGGCGATGACGAGTGTTTTCGCTTTCTGTTCCCGGCGGTGAAAGGCGGGATTAACCCGGTGCGTATTATTCCGCGGGAGCTGATGAATCGTCGTATGGCCAGCGACATGAGTATGATGCACGCGGCTTATGGCCCGAACAAACATACGGTTACGGCGCAAGAGAAACAGCTGGCGCTTCAGGATCTGCAATCCATC
Organism: Citrobacter sp. S46_ASV_140; assembly: GCF_018919545.1. Lineage (NCBI taxonomy): Bacteria > Pseudomonadati > Pseudomonadota > Gammaproteobacteria > Enterobacterales > Enterobacteriaceae > Citrobacter > Citrobacter sp. S46_ASV_140. Next base: position 826 of record NZ_JAHLRC010000093.1, on the reverse strand, counting down.
GGCCCGGGATTGGTACAGCGCTTTGGACCGGATATCCAGATTATGGCTGATCCGAGTAAAGGTGTGGGCAAAGAGAAAGTCGCTTGTGAAATGGTGCAGGATTTATGGTCACAGGTGCTGACGCTGCCAACCGCTCGCGCGGCTGGCGTCATTCGGCTGATGCTCTCCGCCGAAATGCAGTAACACAACCATTGCCCCTCCGGCTGAAGTCAGAGGGGTTTTAACATCCGCACTTCGCAATCTACGTGCCCGGTGCAGCCCAGCGCTTCGCTGATATGCTCAAACCCTAAATGTTCATACAGGCGGATTGCTTCGGTCAGAAACGCCGTGGTCTCCAGATAGCACTGTTTGAAACCCTGTTCACGGGCATGTTCGAGGGCCATCAGCGCCAGCTTTTTCGCCAGCCCCTGACCGCGTGCGCTCGACAGGAAGTACATCTTTTGCAGTTCGCAAATGTCCGGTTCGCTACATCCTAACGGCGCAACGCCGCCGCCGCCCACGACTTCACCGTTTTGCTCAACCACCCAGTAGGCCGCGCCCGGCTGGCTGTAAACCTGGAATAGTTCATCCAGATTAGGGTCGGCAACGGTATAGCCTTTATCGGCAGTAAGCCCGTATTCAGCGGAAACTTTGCGGATCACCGCAGCGATAGCGGCATTATCTGCTGCGGTGATTCGGCGCAGCGTAAGCGTGGAGGGTAGCACAACATTCATAATATGGCTCAATTCTAAAAATACACTTATATATTTATTTAATACCACTCTCTTCTGTCGGGTGCAAGACGTTCCTGAATCAGAAAAAATTAAAATACATTGGCTAATTAAAA
>NZ_JAHLRC010000092.1:0-13943 GCF_018919545.1 Citrobacter sp. S46_ASV_140 | reverse complement strand
GGTATAATCATCTTCCCAGGCGGCGTAGGGACAGCAGAAGAACTGCTGTATCTGCTGGGGATCCTGATGAACCCGGCCAACAAAGATCAGGTTTTACCGCTGATCCTGACTGGACCAAAAGAGAGCGCCGATTACTTCCGCGTGCTGGACGAATTTATCGTGCACACGCTGGGGGAAGATGCGCGTCGCCACTATCGCATTATCATAGACGATGCAGCAGAAGTGGCTCGTCTGATGAAAAAAGCGATGCCGCTGGTGAAAGAGAACCGCCGTGACACCGGTGATGCCTACAGCTTTAACTGGTCGATTCGTATCGCGTCTGATTTGCAGATGCCGTTCGAGCCGTCCCATGAAAACATGGCTAACCTGAAGCTGTACCCGGACCAACCTGTGGAAGTACTGGCGGCAGACCTGCGCCGTGCGTTCTCGGGGATTGTAGCCGGTAACGTGAAGGAAGTCGGGATCCGCGCCATTGAAGAGTTTGGCCCGTACAAAATCCACGGTGACCGCGAAATGATGCGCCGCATGGACGATCTCCTGCAGGGCTTTGTTGCACAGCATCGTATGAAGTTACCAGGCTCCGCGTATATCCCTTGCTACGAGATTTGCGCCTAACCTCCAACAGCCGCCAGCAGACGCTATCGCGGTGACAGTTTTGTCCATATCAAAGCCGGGTTTGGCGCATCAGCCTCCCGGCTTTTTTTAGTGATACCAGTCACATAGCTCAGACGATCATATAAATACCGATGATGTTTCATTAAAAATAACGCGCTACGCAAACGATTACCTTTAAAACCCAACCGTGATTTATCTTAGGAAATTATTATTAGTCGCCAAAATCCTCTAAAAACAACAGTTTTTACAGCGTAACGCTCGTATCTTCGCGCCTTCGCTTTCATGATATATGTCGTTAATGTTAGCCTTCGCGCCCGTAAATTCGCTTTGACTATTTTTTAACAGATTAATGGTCCAAATTTATCCACATAAAAGGTGGATTATTGCATTTGGGATCGCGATCACTGATACATTCATTACTAAAATGTATCTTTCCGCCCGCAAATTATTACGGCGAAAAATTATATAAAAAATCGCTCAACGAATTTCGATTTACAGTCGGGTATTTTCTCATTGGATTGACCCCAAACCCGACTTTTTAAGCTTCCTCCAGGAGAAATAGATGGAAAACACTCAAACCAGCACTATCGTTACGGGCCAGACCCGCAGCGCATGGCGCAAGACAGATACCATGTGGATGCTGGGCCTTTACGGCACGGCGATTGGCGCGGGTGTATTGTTCCTGCCGATTAACGCAGGCGTAGGCGGTATGATTCCGCTGATCATCATGGCGATCCTTGCTTTCCCAATGACCTTCTTTGCACACCGCGGCCTGACTCGCTTCGTGCTGTCCGGTAAAAATCCGGGTGAAGACATTACTGAAGTTGTAGAAGAACACTTTGGTGTAGGCGCAGGAAAACTGATTACCCTGCTCTACTTCTTCGCTATCTACCCAATTCTGTTGGTCTACAGCGTAGCCATCACCAACACCGTCGAAAGCTTCCTGACCCACCAGTTGGCAATTACGCCGCCGCCGCGCGCAATCCTGTCTCTGATCCTGATTGTCGGCATGATGACCATCGTGCGTTTCGGTGAGCAGATGATCGTGAAGGCGATGAGCATCCTGGTATTCCCGTTTGTTGCCGCCCTGATGCTGCTGGCGCTGTACCTGATCCCTCAGTGGAGCGGTGCCGTTCTGGAAACCCTGTCCTTTGACTCTGCAGCAACCACCGGCAACGGACTGCTGTTGACCCTGTGGCTGGCAATTCCGGTAATGGTATTCTCCTTCAACCACTCACCAATCATCTCCTCCTTCGCCGTGGCGAAGCGTGAAGAATACGGTGATGAAGCTGAGAAGAAATGCTCTAAGATTCTGGCATTCGCTCACATCATGATGGTGCTGACCGTTATGTTCTTCGTCTTCAGCTGCGTATTTAGCCTGACCCCAGCGGATCTGGCCGCAGCGAAAGAGCAGAACATCTCTATCCTGTCTTACCTGGCAAACCACTTTAACGCGCCGATCATTGCCTGGATGGCACCGATCATCGCGATTATCGCTATCACCAAATCCTTCCTCGGCCACTACCTGGGCGCACGTGAAGGTTTCAACGGTATGGTGATTAAGTCTCTGCGCGGCAAAGGCAAAACCATCGAAATCAACAAACTGAACAAAATCACTGCGCTGTTCATGCTGGTAACCACCTGGATTGTGGCGACGCTGAACCCAAGTATCCTCGGTATGATTGAAACCCTGGGTGGCCCTATCATCGCGATGATTCTGTTCCTGATGCCGATGTATGCAATTCAGAAAGTACCGGCAATGCGTAAATACAGCGGCCATATCAGCAACGTCTTCGTTGTGATTATGGGCCTGATCGCTATCTCCGCTATTTTCTACTCTCTGTTCAGTTAATTCCCCTGCGCCGCTCCTCGGGGCGGCGCACCTCGATACACAATGGACGCCTCATGATTAGCGTATTCGATATTTTCAAAATCGGCATTGGCCCTTCCAGCTCCCACACTGTTGGCCCGATGAAAGCAGGCAAACAATTCACGGATGACCTGATTGCACGCGGAATTCTCACTGACGTAACCCGCGTAGTGGTTGATGTCTATGGCTCCTTGTCTCTGACGGGGAAAGGTCACCATACCGACATCGCGATTATTATGGGCCTGGCGGGTAATCTGCCGGATACCGTAGACATTGATGCCATCCCGGCCTTTATCCAGGATGTGAATACTCATGGACGTTTGCTGCTGGCGGACGGTCAACATGAGGTCGAGTTCCCGGTCGACAAGTGCATGAATTTCCATGCGGACAATCTGTCCCTGCACGAAAACGGGATGCGTATTACCGCACTGGCGGGCGAAAAAGCCATTTATAGCCAGACTTACTATTCCATTGGCGGTGGGTTCATCGTTGATGAAGAACATTTTGGTTTACCGAACAACTCTCCGGTAAACGTGCCGTATCCGTATAAATCTGCGGCTGATTTGCAACGTCATTGCCAGGAAACCGGCCTGTCGCTTTCCGGTCTGATGATGCAAAACGAACTGGCGCTGCACAGCAAAGAAGAGCTGGAACAACACTTCGCCAACGTCTGGGACGTCATGCGCAGCGGGATTGAGCGCGGCATCACCACCGAAGGTGTATTGCCGGGCAAACTGCGCGTTCCACGTCGCGCGGCGGCGCTGCGTCGTATGCTGGTCAGCAGCGACAAAACCACCACTGATCCGATGGCGGTTGTTGACTGGATCAACATGTTCGCGCTGGCCGTGAACGAAGAAAACGCTGCCGGTGGACGCGTGGTTACGGCGCCAACTAATGGCGCATGCGGGATTGTTCCTGCCGTGCTGGCGTACTACGACAAGTTTATCCGCGAAGTGAACGCTAACTCGCTGGCACGCTACATGCTGGTCGCGAGCGCCATTGGTTCACTGTACAAGATGAACGCCTCTATCTCTGGCGCCGAAGTGGGCTGTCAGGGTGAAGTCGGCGTTGCCTGCTCCATGGCTGCGGCCGGTCTGGCTGAACTGCTGGGCGGTAGCCCAATGCAGGTGTGCATCGCGGCGGAAATCGGTATGGAACATAACCTGGGTCTGACCTGCGATCCGGTTGCCGGCCAGGTACAGGTACCGTGCATTGAGCGTAACGCCATTGCTTCGGTTAAAGCAGTGAACGCCGCACGTATGGCGCTGCGCCGTACCAGCGAACCGCGCGTGTGCCTTGATAAAGTCATCGAGACCATGTACGAAACCGGTAAAGACATGAACGCCAAATACCGTGAAACATCTCGCGGCGGTCTGGCGATGAAGATTGTCACCTGCGATTAAGTCCCACCACGTTTCAGGATCTGTAGGCCGGATGAGGCGCTCGCCGCCATCCGGTCTACGGATAACGCTATTTCGCAACACTCGCCTCCCCTCTCCGTGAATGTTACCCTACAAACTTATTTGTTAGGGAGAACACCGTGGCCGTCCACCTGCTCATTGTCGATGCACTGAACCTTATCCGCCGCATTCACGCCGTACAGGGCTCACCCTGCGTAGAGACGTGCCAGCACGCGCTCGATCAGCTGATTGTGCACAGTCAGCCTACGCACGCCGTGGCGGTATTCGATGATGAAGCGCGCAACAGCGGCTGGCGTCACCAACGGTTGCCTGACTACAAAGCCGGTCGCCCCCCGATGCCTGATGAATTGCACCAGGAAATGCCCGCCTTACGCGCCGCTTTTGAACAGCGCGGCGTCTGTTGCTGGGTCTCCAGCGGGAATGAAGCCGATGATTTAGCCGCAACCCTGGCGGTTAAAGTGAGCCAGGCGGGACATCAGGCTACCATCGTCTCAACCGATAAAGGCTATTGTCAGTTGCTCTCCCCGACGCTGCGTATTCGTGACTACTTCCAGAAGCGCTGGCTGGATGCACCGTTTATTGAGAAAGAGTTTGGCGTGCTGCCGCAGCAGTTGCCTGATTACTGGGGACTGGCCGGGATCAGCAGTTCGAAAGTACCGGGGGTTGCAGGTATTGGTCCCAAAAGCGCCACGCAGTTGCTCGTACAGTTTCAACATCTGGAAGGCATTTACGCGCATCTTGATGAGGTACCGGACAAGTGGCGCAAGAAACTAGAGATGCACCAGGAGATGGCGTTTCTGTGTCGCGATATCGCACGGCTGCAAACGGACTTACATATCGACGGAAACCTGCAGCAATTACGGTTGGTGCGATAGGTCTGTTGCCGAATGGCGCTGTGCTTATCTGGCCTACACGTCGAACACCCCGGTAGGCCGGATAAGGCTTTCACGCCGTCACGCTGAAAAATTACCAGGCAGTGTGGTACAGCTCAACGATATCCCCAAGATTCGCTTCACGGGGATTTCCCCCGGTACAAACATCGTCAAATGCCGCCTGCGCCAGCGCAGGAATATCCTCTTTACGTACGCCAACATCGCGTAAATGCAGCGGGATCCCTACATCGCGGTTAAGGGCGAAGACGGCATCTACTGCCGCTTTACGTGCCTCTGCCAGCGTCAGTTCTTCAACCTTAACTCCCATCACCCGGGCGATATCGCGGAATTTTTCCCCGGTGAATTCGGCGTTATAGCGCATCACGTGCGGCAGCAAAATGGCATTTGCTACGCCGTGCGGCGTGTTATAAAACGCGCCTAAAGGGTGTGCCATTCCATGCACTAATCCCAGACCAACGTTGGAAAAGCCCATCCCGGCCACGTACTGGCCCAGCGCCATCGCTTCCCCGGCCTGGGTATCGCCCGCAACGGAACCACGTAATGCCCCGGCTATCATTTCAATGGCTTTAATGTGCAGCGCATCGGTAAGCGCCCATGCTGCCCGCGTAATGTACCCCTCAATAGCATGGGTCAGGGCATCCACTCCGGTGGCAGCTTTTAGCGCCGCTGGCATGCCGTCCATCATGTCAGCATCAATGAACGCTACCTGTGGAATGTCATGAGGGTCGACACAAACAAACTTACGCCGATTTTCTTCGTCAGTGATCACGTAGTTAATGGTCACTTCCGCTGCCGTTCCCGCGGTGGTTGGGATAGCCATAACCGGCACGCTCGGGCTGCGCGTTGGCGATAACCCTTCAAGGCTGCGTACATCCGCAAACTCAGGGTTATTATTGATAATGCCAATCGCTTTACAGGTATCCTGAGGGGAGCCTCCGCCGATGGCGATCAGATAGTCTGCGCCGCTTTGCTTAAAGACACCCAACCCTTCCTGCACCACCGCAATGGTTGGGTTAGGAATAACGCCTGAATAGATTTCCCATGCCAGACCAGCAGCATCCATTCGGGAAGTCACCTTATCGACAACGCCGCACTGCACCAGATTTTTATCAGTCACAATCAACGCCTTGCGATAACCACGACGGATGACTTCATCGGTTAATGCACCAACAGCTCCCCGGCCAAACCATGCCGTTTCGTTCAGAATCATTCTGTTCGCCATCGTATTTCTCCTTTTCGCTATGCGAAATTACTCTTCAATGCGTAATCCGTAAGATTTGAATTTCTCCAGCACAATGGCGATCTCCTCGTCATCCAGCACCGGCACCGGGTCAACAATCGCCAGCGTGCTCAGATAAAGGCGGGCCAGAACTTCCACTTCATGCGCCAACCACAGTGCTTTTTCCAAATTCGCTTCACAAGCAATCAACCCATGGTGCTGTAAAAGCGTTGCCTTACGGTTTTTCAGGGCGACGCTCACATGCTCTGACAGCTCTCGTGTACCAAACGTCGCATAAGGCGCACACGGAATAGAGTTCCCCCCTGCCGCCGCAATCATGTAGTGAATTGCCGGGATAGGGCGATTAAGAATAGAAACGGCCGTGCAATGTACGGCATGGTTATGGACAACCGCATTGGCATCGGGACGCGTCTGGTATGCCGCCAGGTGAAAACGCCATTCACTGGAGGGTAATTGTCCTTTATCATATTTCCCGTCGTTATCTACATACACGATCATATTTTCAGTAAGTCTTTCGTAAGGAATACCGCTGGGCGTGATCAGCATCCCATTTTCATAACGCGCACTCACATTTCCCGCCGTCCCCTGATTCAATCCAAGGCTGGTCATTTCAAGGCAGGTTTCAATGATTTCTCGCGACAAACGCATTCTTTCCATAATGATTCTCCGGGTACAGTTTCCCCTCGTCTTTATTGCGAAAAATGCAGCCGCAGAGTAAGACGGGTCAGGTTTCAGATACAGGCAGCCACTGAACGTATATATTCAGGTTCAGTAGGCCGATTTATTTATAGCGGCGTATTAAGGTTGTCTTACGCGCTTAATAAGTTTCATCTCAACTTTTACAGTTTCTTTAATTGGCTGGTCATCAATAGCACTCATCATCATATCGAACGCTTTTTCCGCCCAAACATTTTCATCCTGCTGCATTGACCAGACATTATTGGCGAGGAATCCCAGCATTGGGTGTTCATCGAATGTCCCAATGTTAATTTCAGGTGGAATTGTGCCAAAACGATTACGAATAGCATTAATGGCCCCCTCCAGTACGGGTAATGATGAGGCGATAAATGCCTGTGGACAACCCTGTTCGCCGATCAACTCATCCATCAGTCGATAACCACCCTCGGGCGTGTTGTCCGGACCTTCGCGCACCCAATCGCTATGCAAAATACCATTATTGTTCAATGCATTAAGATAACCTTGTAAACGGTCGCCGATGCTGGGTAATCCCGTATCTCCCACCAAAAACCAGATCGGCGACTTTCCAGCGTCAAACAAACTTTGCGTCAATTTTTCGCCGCCCAAAATGTTATGGCTTTCTACCAGAGCGTTATCGGTATACTTAAAATCACGGTCAAGTAACACCATCGGTTTTCTGACCTGACGTAAATGGTGCTGCTGATTCTCTAATGTTGAGGGAACAATAAAAAGGCCATCGACATTGCGAGCTATTAACGCTTTGGTCAGTTTATTTTCGTAATCAACATCGTCATAGGTACAGCTAATCGTTAGCTGATAACCGGAACGACGACAGCGTTGCTCAAGTTTTTCTGCGAGTGTGGCAAAAAACACGTTAGAAATATTGGGCACAATCAATCCCAACGTATCCGTTTTATTCAATTTCAGGCTGCGTGCTGAATGGTTAATGACGTAACCATAGCGCTCGACATATTCATTAATACGCGTTTGGGTTTTGACACTGATTCGATATTGCTCTGCTTTCCCGTTCAGCACCAGTCGTACGGTCGTAACCGATAAATTCAGATCGCTGGCTATCTGTTCTACTGTTTTAGCCATTTATATGCCCCAGTTCACATCCAAAAACGTCAATCTACAATCATAAAAGTATTTTAAACTTTTGTCTTACTGCATAAGTTGGTTAATCGCCTGCTGCTGATCCCACATCATCAGATAAGCCTGATATTTGCGGTCATAGAAGTTCCGCCGTGCCGGGTTAGCCTTAATCACCTCGCCTGATCGAACCATCGCCTGGCATGCAGATGGAATATTTTCCCACGCGCCGCAGGCAACCGCGCCAGTGATGGCCGCCCCTAACGTCACCGCATCCTCTTCCTGCATCAGATGAATATCGCATCCGGTGGCATCGGCATATTCTCGCAACCATAGTGGGTTATGCGTTGCGCCGCCGCACAGCGTCAGTCGGGAAATGGTGTGACCGTTTTCGCGCATCACTTCCATAATATGCCGCGTACCGCAGGCGATCGCCTGTAATGTCGCCAGGTACAGACGAGCAACCTGCATCTCGCCTCGCTCAAGAGTCAAACCGCAAACACTCCCCCGGGCATCGGGTCGCGCGCGCGGTGAACGATTACCGTGATGATCGGCCAGCACATGCAAATAACGACCTGGCTCTGACTCCTGCGCCTCAAGTGCGGCAACCCATTCATTAACTAAAACGATGGGATGGCAACCCCGCGCCTCAGCCTTGTGAAATAGCGCCGCGCTGGCTCCTGACTCCTGAAGCGTCCAGTCGACTAACGCCCCAGCGGCACTTTGCCCCCCTTCTGTCAGCCAGTAGCCTGGCAGCATGGCTGACCAGTACGGCCCCCATACACCTGGTGTATGAATTTCCTGCTCGCTGCACAGCATATGGCAATTTGACGTTCCGCTGATCAACGCCAACGTCCCCTCAGGCTCAACACCGGCAAGCGCTACTCCGCCCGCATGGGCATCAATCATTCCGCTGGCGACGACCACTGCAGTCGTCAGCCCCAGTGCCTGGGCCGCATCGGTGCTAAGCGTTCCAACGGCAGCGCCTGGCGGCAGGATCCGCGACGGGATTTTTCCCAACAAATCCGTTAGCTCAACAGCGTCAAGCAAAGAGTGGCTAAAGCGTTGTTCATGTGCCAGATAGTTCCATTTACACGTCAGCGTGCACAGACCAGCAACATCACAGGCGGTAGCTTTAGAGACCAGAAAGTCCGCCAGATCGTAGAAGCGATACGCACTCTGCCAGGTGGCTGGAAAATGGTTTTTCAACCACAGTACTTTAGGAAGCTCCATTTCGACGCTGACTTCACCGCCAACGTAGCGCAGAGCCGGATCCTGCGTGGCGTTTATACGTTGCGTCTCCTGCGCCGCACGATGATCCATCCACATGATGATGTTATGGTCTGATGGTTCGCCTGGCGAAACTGCCAGACCCCGCCCCTGTTCATCCAGTGCCACCAATGAACAGGTGGCATCAAATCCCAATGCGCGAATCTCCTCAATGCGAACCCCGGATGACGACACCGCCTCCTTCACTGCATGGCAAACCTGCTGCCAGATTTCTGCAGATGACTGCTCAACCCGCTCAGGACCGGGTCGAAACTGCGAGATGGCGTGTGTCGCAAAAGCCAGCCGTTTGCCACTGGCATCAAAGACACCAGCCCTGACGCTGGCGGAACCGACATCCACACCGAGGAAATATCCACTGCCCATAGTAACTCCCTGACGCTGGCGAATGATGGGGCGAGCACTTCGCCCCAACGGTGTTATTTTTTACCAAATGGGTGTAACAGCTTGTCAATTTCCGGGGTGTCAATGTTCTTCGCATTAACGAATTTAACCGGAATATCAATTTCTTTCGGTACAGACTGACCCGATACCGCTGCATTTAGTGTCTTGATACCCTGGTAGCCAATCTGATAAGCGTCCTGCACGACAAAGCCCTGAATGACCCCAGACTTCAGGAAAGCAATGATTGCCTCGGTGCTATCAAAACCAATCACTTTCACTTTGCCTTTCAGGTTTTGACTATCAATGGCGTTTGCTACGCCCAGCGTTGAGCCTTCATTGGTGCCATAAATCCCTGCAATATCAGGGTTGGCCTGGATCATATCGATGGTTTTATCCATCGCTTTTTGCGGATCGCCATCGCTGTACTGGACCGGTAGCACCTGGATTTCCGGGTATTTCTCCTTCATGCGGGCAATAAACCCTTCCGAACGCTCAATCGCTGAGGAGGTCCCCGCTACGTGCGCAATAATGCCCACTTTACCTTTGCTACCCACTTCCGCAGCCAGTGCATCCGCCGCTTCAGCACCGGCTTTACGGTTATTCGTGGCGACAAAGCTCACTGGAATATCGGAATTCACGCCGGAGTCAAACGTCACAACTTTAATGCCGCGTGAATTTGCGGTCTCAACTAATGGCGCCAGCGCATTGGCATCTAACGCTGCCAGCAATAGCCCATTGGGTTTTTGCGCCATCGCGTTTTCAACTAGCTGAATCTGCTCGGCAATCTGAGTTTCATCCGCCGGGCCAACATAGCTGGTTTTATCACCCGACTCTTTTGCTGCCGCTTCCGTCCCCATTTTTACGGTTTGCCAGAATTCATGCTGGAAACCTTTACTGACCACCGGAAGGTTCATATCTTTAGCCAATACGCTGGATGTCATACAGGCCAGCAGGGATAACGCATAGACAAAATTCCTGGTTCTCATTGTTTTACTCCGTTCTGAGTGAGTCACCCTAAACGTCAGGGTTATGATGCCCCGTGACTTCCGGGAGCGTAAATCAACGAATTTTTTTGCGTAATGTATCGAGATAAACCGCAGCAATGACCACCACGCCCATGGCCACCATTTGCCAGAACTGGGAAACCCCCATCAGGTTCAGACCGTTTTTCAACACGCTCATAATGAATGCGCCGATGATAGTCCCGCCGATGGTGCCAATTCCTCCCATCAGGCTCGTACCGCCAATAACAACCGCCGCGATGGCTTCCAGTTCATAACCCACGCCAACCGTTGGCTGACCAGAGTTCAGACGTGAGGCCAGAATAACGCCGGCGATCCCGGTCAGCAGACCACAAAAGGCGTAGACGAAAATTTTGACGCGTTGAACTTTAATACCGGAAAGATGTGCGGCCACCTCATTGCTACCCACAGCGTAAACATAGCGACCAATCACCGTTTTCTTCAGGATGTAGGCGGCGATTAGCGCCACCACCACCAGGTAAAAAACGGGATAAGGCAACACATCGAACAAACGTCCCTGGGCCAGCATTTTGAAGGTGGGGTAATCAGCGAAATAAATCGCACGACCATCTGTCATCACCATATTGATGCCTCTGACGGACATCATCAGGCCCAGCGTGGCGATAAAAGGTGGGATAGTCATTTTGGTGACCAGCAGACCATTGATATAGCCGCATAATCCACCGGCCAGCACCCCGGCCAGAATACATACGGGCAGAGGCAATCCCAGCGTGGCGCTGATGCCCACCGCAACACCAGAAAAGGCCACCACCGAGCCAAGAGAAAGGTCGATTCCTGACGTGATAATGACGAAGGTAACGCCAATCGCCATAATGCCAATCACTGAAGTTTGCAGAGCGATTGTCATGATGTTTTCAGTGTTAAAGAAAAATGGCGAACCAAAGCTAAAAAATATTACTAAAATAATCAGACTCAAAAGCGGCGCAAGGCGCATTAAAAGTTCTTTGTTAATTTTTATTTTCTTATTATTGCTGTCTGAAGAGGTTACAGAGATAGTCATAAATTAGTCCTCTAACGTCGCATATTGCATGATTTTTTCTTGTGTGGCGTCATCAGAAGCTAACTCCCCGGTAATACGTCCATTACGCATCACTAAAATGCGATCGCACATACCCAGCACTTCCGGTAATTCAGAGGAGATCATGATAATTGACTTCCCTTTTGCCACCAGTCGATTCATTAATTCATAAATCTCAAGTTTGGCACCCACATCAATACCGCGAGTGGGTTCATCAAAGATGAGAATATCGGTGTCTTTACACACCCATCTGGCAATAATAATTTTCTGCTGATTACCACCACTTAAATTCAGAGCAGCCTGTTCTAAATGTGGTGTTTTAATGCGTAGGGCTTTCACCTGTTCTTCGCTGGTTTTCTGACAACGTTTGCTGTCCACGTTGCCATAACGATCGGAATACTCAGGATAATTGCCCAACATAATATTGCGCTCAACGGACAGTCCTAATGCCAGCCCCTCTTTTTTCCTGTCCTCGGTTAAATAGCTGATACCCTGTTTGATAGCATCAGGAATATCTTTAATTACCGTCACGCTACCGTTCAGCTTGAGGGTTCCGCCATCAATGGGATCCGCACCAAAAATCGCCCGCGCCAGCTCAGTACGTCCTGCCCCCATCAGACCGGCGAAGCCCAAAATTTCGCCCTGATACAGAGTGAAATCAATATTGTTCAATACGCCATTGCGCGTCAGACCGCTTACTTCCAACACCGGCTTGCGTTGAGCCAAAGGTTCGCGGCGAGGATAGATATTGCCAAGATCGCGTCCAACCATCATGGCAATCAGATCGCTAATTTTAACCGCATCATAATCCACAGTGGCAATAAACTGACCATCCCGCATCACCGTCGCGCGATCGGCGATCAGCGCCAGTTCCTCTAACCTGTGCGAGATATAAACAATGCCCGTTCCCTGTTCTTTCAGCAAACGAGTTACCTGAAATAAGCTGTCAATTTCCGTTTCAGTCAGTGCTGCCGTCGGTTCATCCATAATAAGAATCTTGGCATTCACCGATATCGCTTTAGCAATCTCAACCATTTGTTGTTGCGCGACGGTCAGATCGGCCACCAGCGTTTCTGGAGAGATATTCAGGTTTAATTTTTGCAAAATATCGATAGCTGCCTGTCGCTGTTGTTTTTCATCCAGACGCCAGCGATTATTTTTGCAAAACTCCCTGCCAATAAATATATTTTCTTCCACCGTGAGTTCAGGGAAAAGGTTAAACTCCTGGTGAATGATGGTGATACCTGCGCTTTGTGCACTTAACGGGTTCGCAAAAGTAACAGGTTGTCCCTCAAAAATAATATCCCCTTCATCAGGCTGATAAACACCAGATAAAATCTTCATCAACGTAGACTTTCCTGCGCCATTCTCACCCAGCAGCGCATGAACCTCTCCTTTGCGTAAAGCAAAATCCACATTACTCAACGCTAATACGCCGGGAAAACGTTTCGTAATATGACTCATCTGTAAAAATGTTTCAGACATTGCTGCTTTCCTCAATATACAGAAACTGCAATCAGTGAATCAGGCGCAAAACGTTGCCAGGGAGCCATCGTCACCGTTAATGCGAATACTACCTATAAGTTCATATGCGTTTTATCAATTATGCTAACTCGAGTTAGCGAAGTGCCTTTTAAAGCTATTTTAGCTACTCAAAATAGCCAAATCATTTGGTTTAAAACTGTGACGCTGAACAGACAATTTATTACAACCAATTAATTTAAAAAGGATTTATTGAAAATAACCGTCCGGGTTTATTTGACACAGATCGAATTTTAACCACTTCTCGTGAAGCCTCTCACAGTTCCACAACAAAAAAGTTGTGCAAAAAACTCTCTAATACCTAAGCTAACTCGAGTTAGCAAAAATGGGTTATTCAGCCAACTGCGACGGTGGTGTTCAACATCCGCTTTTGCAGCACGGCATAAAGTGAGATGAGGAACCTCGAATGAACAAAAATAGCTTACCGAAAATTGGAATTCGTCCGGTGATTGATGGGCGCCGTATGGGTGTTCGTGAATCGCTCGAAGAGCAAACCATGAATATGGCCAAAGCCACTGCTGCGCTGATCACAGAGAAACTTCGTCACGCCTGTGGCGCACAAATTGAATGTGTGATTGCCGACACTTGCATTGCCGGGATGGCTGAATCTGCCGCCTGTGAAGAAAAATTCAGCAGCCTGAACGTAGGCGTGACGATTACTGTTACCCCATGCTGGTGCTACGGTAGCGAAACCATCGACATGGATCCTATGCGCCCGAAAGCTATCTGGGGCTTTAACGGAACAGAACGTCCCGGCGCAGTTTATCTGGCCGCAGCATTGGCTGCGCATAATCAAAAAGGACTTCCCGCCTTCTCTATTTACGGCCATGACGTACAGG
>NZ_JAHLRC010000091.1:0-14237 GCF_018919545.1 Citrobacter sp. S46_ASV_140 | reverse complement strand
TCCGGCACTGCTGGCCGGTCTGGCGCTCGGTTTTATTGAAACACGCATGAAACGCATCGTCCCGGATTATCTGTATCTGGTGATCGTCCCGGTGTGCTCGTTGATCCTTGCGGTGTTCCTCGCGCACGCCTTTATCGGTCCGTTTGGCCGCATGATCGGCGACGGTGTCGCGTTTGCGGTCCGTCACCTGCTGACCGGCAGCTTTGCCCCGATTGGCGCGGCGCTGTTCGGCTTCCTGTATGCCCCGCTGGTGATAACCGGCGTGCATCAGACCACGCTGGCTATCGACATGCAGATGATTCAGAGCATGGGCGGTACGCCGGTATGGCCGCTGATCGCACTGTCGAATATCGCTCAGGCCTCTGCGGTAGTCGGGATCATCATCTCCAGTCGCAAACACAATGAACGTGAAATCTCCGTTCCTGCCGCGATTTCCGCCTATCTCGGGGTCACTGAACCGGCCATGTACGGGATCAACCTGAAATACCGCTTCCCGATGCTGTGCGCGATGATCGGTTCCGGTCTCGCCGGACTGCTGTGCGGCCTGAACGGTGTGTTGGCGAACGGAATTGGCGTCGGCGGTTTGCCAGGCATCCTCTCCATCCAGCCGACTTACTGGCAGGTATTTGGCATGGCAATGGTCATTGCGATTGTTATCCCCATGGTACTGACCTCATTCGTTTATCAGCGTAAACACCGTATGGGCACACTACAAATTGTCTAACTTTTCTTCGGGGCGCAGTTGCGCCCCATCGTATTTCCAGGAAACAACCATGAATATTCCCCACTGGTGGCAAAACGGCGTCATCTATCAGGTTTACCCCAAGAGTTTTCAGGACACCACCGGCAGCGGCACCGGCGATTTACGCGGCGTGACGCAGCGCCTCGACTATCTGCAAACGCTGGGGGTTGATGCCATCTGGCTAACGCCGTTCTATATTTCGCCGCAGGTTGATAACGGCTACGACGTCGCGGATTACATGTCTGTCGATCCGGCCTACGGAACGCTTGCAGACTTTGACGAACTGGTGGCGCAGGCGAAAGCGCGCGGCATCCGTATTATTCTCGATATGGTGTTTAACCACACTTCAACCCAGCACCCCTGGTTTCGCGAGGCGCTGGATAAAGACAGCCCGTATCGTCAGTTTTACCTCTGGCGCGACGGCACGCCAGACAGTCTCCCGAATAACTGGCGCTCCAAATTTGGCGGTAGCGCCTGGGGCTGGCACGCCGAAAGCGAGCAGTACTATCTGCACCTCTTTGCTCCGGAGCAGGCAGACCTGAACTGGGAGAATCCGGCGGTCCGCGCCGAGCTAAAAAAAGTGTGCGAGTTCTGGGCCGATCGCGGCGTGGACGGGCTGCGTCTCGACGTGGTGAATCTTATCTCTAAAGATCAGGACTTCCCGAGCGATCCCGACGGCGATGGGCGGCGTTTTTATACCGACGGCCCGCGCGCGCATGCGTTTTTACGTGAAATGAACCGCGACGTCTTCACGCCCCGCGGCCTGATGACGGTCGGAGAAATGTCCTCCACCACGCTGGAAAACTGCCAGCAGTACGCCGCACTCGATGGCAGCGAACTGTCGATGACCTTCAACTTCCACCACCTGAAAGTGGATTACCCCAACGGTGAGAAGTGGACGTTAGCCAAACCCGACTATGTGGCGCTCAAAACCCTATTCCGCCACTGGCAACAAGGCATGCACAATCAGGCCTGGAACGCGCTGTTCTGGTGTAACCACGACCAGCCACGCATCGTGTCGCGTTTTGGCGATGAAGGTAAATACCGCGTTCCGGCCGCAAAAATGCTGGCGATGGTGCTGCATGGTATGCAGGGCACGCCCTACATCTACCAGGGTGAAGAGATCGGCATGACCAATCCGCACTTCCGCCAGATTACCGATTATCGCGATGTGGAAAGCCATAACATGTTTGCTGCCCTGAACGGCCAAGGGCGCGATGCGCAAGAGCTGCTGGCGATCCTCGCCAGTAAATCGCGCGATAACAGCCGCACGCCGATGCAGTGGGATGTCAGCAAACACGCGGGCTTCACCCAGGGTGAACCGTGGATCAATCTGTGCGACAACGCAGCGGATATCAACGTGGCGGCAGCGCTGCGCGATACCGACTCGGTGTTCTATACCTATCAGAAGCTGATCGCATTGCGTAAAGCAGAGCCGGTTATTACCTGGGGCGACTATCAGGATCTGCTACCGGACAGCCCGCATCTGTGGTGCTATCAACGTGAATGGCAAGGACAGCGGCTGCTGGTCATTGCTAATCTGAGCGATACCTTTCAGAGCTGGCAGCCGACCCAGACCGACGGCAACTGGCAGGTGCTGATGCACAACTATGCCGAGGTCGCCAGCCAACCCACAGACATGACGCTGCGTCCTTTTGAAGCCGTCTGGTGGTTGCAAAAATAGCTTGCAATTATGTTCAGGCCCGGTACGCATAACGCTGCCGGGCTTTGATGCATACGCCCAGCTTACCTTTCTGTTTTTGTTGAATAATTAATCAGAATTTTCTGCCCACAATTTACAATCGGCTGTAGTGCCCGTCATCTGTACGCTCCGATTTTTACTTTGCGCTACATCAAATAAATCGTAAACATCCTTGATGCAAATCACTACATATAGAACTTAAAATGCACGCCGACCCAATATGTTGTATTAATCGACTACAATTGCTACAACTACAGTGCACCGCTTCACGGTGGAATTGTGGATAAAGTGGGTCAGGATTGCGGGAAGTCATTGGCAATAGAGATGAATAAAGCCCTGATGGCCTCCCCAACCTCTGTGGATAACCTGTTCTTATAAATATGGAGTGATCATGACACCGCATGTGATGAAACGAGATGGCTGTAAAGTGCCGTTTAAATCAGAGCGCATCAAAGAAGCCATTCTGCGTGCAGCTAAAGCAGCGGGAGTCGATGACGCAGATTACTGTGCCACCGTCGCAGAAGTCGTTAGTAGCCAGATGAATGAGCGCAGCAAGGTCGATATCAACGAGATCCAGACAGCGGTAGAAAACCAGTTAATGTCTGGCCCGTACAAACAACTCGCCCGTGCGTACATCGAATATCGCCACGACCGTGATATCCAGCGTGAAAAACGTGGCCGTCTGAACCAGGAAATTCGTGGTCTGGTTGAGCAAACCAACTCTGCTCTGCTGAATGAAAATGCCAACAAAGACAGCAAAGTGATCCCGACCCAGCGCGACCTGCTGGCCGGTATCGTTGCCAAACACTATGCGCGTCAGCACCTGCTGCCGCGTGATGTCGTCCAGGCGCACGAGCGTGGTGATATTCACTATCACGATCTCGACTACTCTCCGTTCTTCCCAATGTTTAACTGCATGCTGATCGACCTCAAAGGCATGCTGACGCAGGGCTTTAAGATGGGTAACGCGGAGATTGAACCGCCAAAATCCATCTCTACCGCGACCGCCGTCACCGCGCAAATTATCGCGCAGGTCGCCAGCCATATTTATGGCGGCACCACCATTAACCGTATTGATGAAGTTCTCGCGCCGTTCGTTACCGAGAGCTTTAATAAACATCGTAAAACCGCTGAAGAGTGGCAGATCCCGGACGCCGACGGTTATGCCCATTCCCGTACCGAGAAAGAGTGCTACGACGCATTCCAGTCTCTCGAGTATGAAGTGAACACCCTGCATACCGCCAACGGTCAGACGCCGTTCGTGACCTTTGGTTTTGGCCTGGGAACCAGCTGGGAATCGCGTTTGATCCAGCAGTCCATTCTGCGTAACCGTATTGCCGGCCTGGGTAAAAATCGTAAAACCGCAGTGTTCCCGAAACTGGTGTTCGCGATTCGTGACGGTCTGAACCACAAGTTTGGCGATCCGAACTACGACATCAAACAGCTGGCACTGGAGTGCGCGAGCAAGCGTATGTATCCGGACATCCTGAACTACGATCAGGTGGTCAAAGTGACCGGCTCGTTCAAAACGCCAATGGGCTGTCGCAGCTTCCTCGGCGTGTGGGAAAACGAGAACGGCGAACAGATTCACGACGGGCGTAACAACCTCGGCGTTATCAGCCTCAACCTGCCGCGTATCGCGCTGGAAGCGCATGGCGATGAAGCCACCTTCTGGAAACTGCTCGACGATCGTCTGGTGCTGGCGCGTAAAGCGCTGATGACCCGCATTGCGCGCCTGGAAGGCGTGAAGGCCCGTGTGGCGCCAATTCTGTATATGGAAGGGGCCTGCGGCGTGCGTCTGAAAGCGGACGATGACGTGTCAGAAATCTTTAAAAATGGTCGCGCATCCATCTCTCTGGGCTACATCGGTATTCACGAAACCATCAATGCGCTGTTTGGCGACAAGCATGTGTATGACAGCGAGCAGCTGCGCGCCAAAGGTATCGCCATTGTGGAACGCCTGCGTCAAGCGGTCGATCAGTGGAAAGACGAAACTGGCTACGGCTTTAGCCTGTACAGCACGCCAAGTGAAAACCTGTGCGACCGTTTCTGCCGTCTGGATACCGCCGAATTTGGCGTGGTCCCGGGCGTGACCGACAAAGGCTACTACACCAACAGCTTCCACCTCGACGTGGAGAAGAAGGTTAACCCGTACGACAAGATCGATTTCGAAGCGCCGTACCCGCCGCTGGCAAGCGGGGGCTTCATTTGCTACGGCGAATACCCGAATATTCAGCACAACCTGAAAGCGCTGGAAGACGTCTGGGATTACAGCTATCAGCACGTGCCGTATTACGGGACCAACACGCCAATCGATGAATGCTACGAGTGCGGCTTTACCGGTGAATTTGAGTGCACCAGCAAAGGCTTTACCTGCCCGAAATGTGGCAACCACGACGCCGCGCGCGTATCGGTCACCCGCCGCGTCTGCGGTTACTTAGGCAGCCCGGACGCTCGTCCGTTTAACGCCGGTAAGCAGGAAGAAGTGAAGCGCCGCGTTAAGCATTTAGGTAACGGACAGATCGGTTAATTTAGACGATTTTATTGCCCGGCGATGCGACGCTTTTCGGGCCATTATTTCCGCAACGCAATTCACGTCATAGCAAGGCAGCAAATGAGTAAGTCCCGGGGAGCTTACATAAGTAAGTGACTCGGGCGCACGAACGCAGCTATGGCGCGAATTGATAAACGGATGAGAAGCGAAAATGAATTACCATCAGTATTACCCTGTCGACATCGTTAACGGTCCCGGCACTCGCTGCACGCTGTTTGTTTCCGGATGCGTGCATGAATGCCCCGGTTGCTATAACAAAAGCACCTGGCGGCTCAATTCCGGCCAGCCGTTTAGCAAAGAGATGGAAGACAAGATCATTGCCGATCTGAACGACACGCGTATTCACCGTCAGGGGATCTCGCTCTCCGGCGGCGATCCGCTGCATCCACAAAACGTGCCGGATATTCTGCAACTGGTGCAGCGCATTCGCGCTGAGTGTCCGGGAAAAGACATCTGGGTGTGGACAGGCTACAAGCTCGATGAACTCGATGCCGCGCAAATGCAGGTTGTCGATCTCATCAACGTGCTGGTTGACGGTAAATATGTGCAGGATCTGAAAGACCCGGCACTGATCTGGCGCGGCAGCAGTAATCAGGTTGTACATCATTTGCGTTAACACGCGCTCTGGAGAGGCTTTTCACAGCCTCTCCGTCCATTTACTCATTCGCGATTGCGCTTTACCACGGGCATCAATGGCACGCCCATCCGGTAGCCAGCGCTCCACTTCTCCCTTCTGTTTTCCCTGTTCATAAGATTGCCGCTGGGCTGGCGCGCCGTCCGGGTAAAACTGCTCGCTGAGCGAGTGACGCAACCCGTGCCGCCACTGTTCGCGTATCTGCAACTGGCCGGAAGGATAAAAGCTGCAGCATTCACCGTGCAGTTGACCATCAAGCCACTGCTCTTCACGTATCAGCGCCCCCTCTTCTGAAAAATAACGCGCCACGCCCTGTGCCAGACCATCGCGATAGCTCTGCTGCATGGCAAGCTGGCCGTTGGCATGCCAGCTTTCAATCTCGCCATGCAACGCGCCCTGCCGATAGCGCAGCACCGACAGCAGCCGACCATGCTCTTCGATCCGCATTTCGCCGTTCAGCAGACCGTCGGTCAGCTCGGCCTGAAAGCAGGTACTCTCCTGCTGATGTTCCAACACTTCACGCATCAGTTAATTTTCACCATCCCGCCTTTGATGGTCAACATGCCACCGCCGTCCACTGTCTGGGTGGCGCTGGCCTTGCTGGTGAGCGTGGCTTTTGCTTCGTGGGTTATCGTCGCGGCTTTTTGCGTCAGCGAGGCTTTGGCTTCGCTGGCGATGTTGGTGGCGTCCAGTTTCAGACCCGATGCGGCGCTGGCGCTGAGATCCGCTCCGCTTTTCACTTTCAGGGTTTTGCCGCTCTCCAGGGTAAGCGAACCGCTGACCTTAATCGTCAGATTGCCGTCGACGTTCAGCGTATAATCCCCCTTCACCTTATGCGTTTCGTCGCCGCCCACGGTGAGTTCCTGATCGCCTTTCACCGTCACGCTGCGTTTATCCTTCACCTCCAGCGTGTCGCTGCCTTTTTCAATTTTCACCGTGCGATTGCCCTTTTTCAGAGTGACGGTTTCATTGCCCTCTTCAACGGTGCGGGTGCGATCGTTTTTAACGCTGTGGATCTCATCGTGGCTAACGGTAGTTTTGCTGTCGTTGAGCACCGTAAGCTGGAAGTCTTTCTGCGCCTGCATCGCCAGCAGTTCGGCATCTTTTTTGTCGTCAAAGCGCAGTTCGTTGAAGCCTTTTTCACTTTTGGTTTTAATGCCCGACTGGGTCTGATTCGTCGGCAGCGCATACGGCAGGGCATTCGCGCCGTTGTACACACAGCCGGTAATGAGCGGCTTATCCGGGTCGCCATCGATAAAGCTCACCACCACTTCCTGGCCGATGCGCGGGATAAACTGCGCGCCGAAGCCGTTGCCGCTCCAGGCGGTGGCGACCCGCAGCCAGCAGGAGCTGGTTTCGTCGTTTTTGCCCTCTCTGTCCCACGGGAACTGCACCTTCACCCGACCAAGCTTATCAGTCCAGATTTCTTCTCCGCTTTTACCCACCACCACCGCTGTTTGCGTATGCATAAAAGGCTGCGGCGTCACGGCGAGCGGACGGTACGGCGTGGCCTTCGGGATGGCGGTAAAGCGGTTGCGATAGCGCTCGCCGTCGTATTCGTGGCTGACGGCGATGACCAGCCAGTCGATGTTCAATGCTTTGTCATCGTGATCGGTCAAAGTAAACCAGTGCCCGGCGGTCAGCGCCGCGCAGTCGCTTTCGCCGACCAGCTGTTTCGCCTGCGCTTTCAGGGCGTTCACTTTCCACGCCGCCAGCGCGTCGCCTTCGGCTTTAACGCTAAAACGCCCCGGATGCTGATACTGCATACCACCCTTCTTCTCACCGGTCTGGGCAAACAGCGCCGCTTTCGGCTGCTCGTAGTTATAGTCGCTGCTCTGGAAGCCCTGCGCGGTGGCCTGCAAACGCAGCTCTGCCGAACGAATCATTCCGGTTTCCCGTGCGCCGCTTGCTGCGGCCTGATACTTGACCGTTTTCTCACCCGTTATCGGCGGGAAAGCGCTGTTATCATCCGCCAGCACCAGCGTGTGCTTGCCTGCCGCGTGGATAAAGAACCAGAAGATCCCCTCCTGCTCCAGCAGCCGCGAGACAAAATTAAAATCGCTTTCGTTATATTGCAGGCAGTATTCCCGTTTTATTGGTTTGGTTTTCAGTTGAAATTTGTAGTCGCTAAACCCGGCGTCCTTAAACACCTTCTCGACGATCTCCTGCGCGCTGAGGTTCTGAAAAACGCGGTTGTTGCTGGCAAGCGTCAGCCACCACAGCCACGGACGAAGCACAAACTGATAGCGATCGGCGTTGCTGGTCGCCGGAAGCTGGTGCGCTTCGGCAATCAGCCCGTCGTAGTCGGTGCTGTTTATCGTGGCGGTCAGATGGGTCGCCAGCGCAGCGTCGAGAGTTAGCGGCGCGGAGGTGGTTACGGCGACGGTGGCGGTGGTCAGGCCGTTAAGTTGCGATTCGGTATAAGCGGTCGCGGCGGTAAGGCCGGTTAGGGCCGGGGCGGTAAGTTTAATGATAGTGGTGTCTGGCATGGGAAAATCCTTTTTCAACGATAGCGCTAGCGCCGGTTAGCCTGATGATAAACCTCATCACCATCACGTCTGCCTATGGCGATCACAAGAACGACAACCTGCTTGTCCTCAACCTGATAGACCAGACGATATCCGGCACTGCGAAGCTTGATTTTGTAACGGTGTAATTTGCCGGAAAGACGGGCGGCAGGAACATGAGGATTTTCCAGCCGCTCCGCCAGTTTCTTTTTGAACTGCTCGCGTAATGTGGGTGAAAGCTTGCGCCACTCCTTGAGCGCAATATCTAAAAACTCCAGGTTATAGGTCATTTAAAGACACCTTTATTCGCTTTCCATCTTCACGTTCGTCGGCGATACGGTTCAGCTCGGCGTCTTCTGCCAGCTCCAGCAGATACGCATAAACCGCAGGCGGCACGCAGTAAAACGCAGGCTCGTTGCGGTTCAGAATCGCCACCGCTTCACCTTCCCCGGCGTTAACCGTCCCCATTGGGTTACGCTTCAGGTCGGTGATACTGGCTGCGGTTTTGGTCAGGATATGAAATGGCATAATTTTTTCCTCGTTGATGAGGTTTTAGTATAGGCCATTAAAAGTGTCTTTATAAGCATCATTAAGAATACTTTTTTATATTAAAAACCGCGTTATATGGATAGTCTGTTGCCTAGTTAACGGCGCAGAAGTGGTCAGGTCGTTAAGCTGGGATTCGGTATAAGCGGTCGTGGCGGTAAGGCCGGTTAGAGTCGGGGCGGTGAGTTTGATAATGGTGGTATCTGGCATGGGAAATTCCTTTTATATTTGTAGAGTACGTAATGCCCGGTGGCGCTGCGCTTACCGGGCCTAGAGGATTTGCAGTCCAAGTAAAGCGAAATTAACCTAAAACAAACATTTTAATGTCAGTATGGTTTTCTAAAAAATTATGAGCATCACGAGCCATAAAATGACCTTGCCCAGTAAAAATCAAATGATCACCGATCTTTTTATATGTCATAAAAATTTCAGTAAATATCATTTTATCTTTTTTTTCATAATACACATCATTTTCTACTCCTGTAATCAACTCATCTGGCAATGCTAGAAAGAAAACCTTTGCTTCGCGAGAACCGTTCCCAACTATAGAGCTACGGAATTTTCTTTCATTGACTAAGGCCCATTTAATTTTTCTACCAGCAATCTCGACTCCCCAATCAGTCGGATTGAACTCCTTTATAAAATTAAATCTATGATCAATTAGAATAAAAAGCTTACTAATAAGGTCATTCATATCATCAGAGTTCATTGAAACATTGATTTTATTATCATGTTCAATCGCCCCTATTTTACGACACGAGCGTTCTAATATTGCAGCAATTGCATCTAGATATTTACGTTGTCCATCGATACCGCTACTCTTAGGCCAACGTTTCTCTTTTGAAGAACCGGGGTCATCTATTCTTTGCGCTGGATTCATACCTAAAAACCCACCAAATTTTGGGCAGGTACAATATATTGAATATCGTTTGATATCTATATTACAAGGATCCCATCTTTTTTTATCAGGAGTCCCATGCCACATGCCATCTATAATAGAAGTCAAATGAATTCGTTTATAATCAAGTCTTGATAAAAAATCCCTCCCAACATTAAATTCATTTAACTTGATCCCCTTACCACTAATTTCCTTTGCCTTTATAACGCATAAAATCAAATAAGCTGCGAGCCAATAATACCGCCAAGGCAAATAGTGATGGTAAGTCCATCCATCTTGCCCTGGAGTTAATCCAGGTCTTGATGGAACAATAGCATCTAGTGATATTATGTCACTCATTTTATCACTTCCCCAACCACCAGATTCTCAACATCTCTGGCCCCCACGCCCTTACATTTCTCCATTACCCTTTCCACCAATCCATCTTCCATATTTAATTTCTCTCCCGTCGCCACAAAATATCTCTGCGATAACTTATCCAGTTTCGCCAGCACAATTCCCTTCAATATTTCTTCATCCAATGCCCGATAGGCCACCGTGGTCATCCGCGCTAAGAACGCCGGGCGAAAATGGCGCAACAGCTCCTCGCGCAAATCTTCGTTAAACCGCTCACTGTTTAATTCAGCCGCAGGCGTGTCGAGAATCAGCTCCGCGCCGACGTTGCTGGTCGCCAGCATTACCGTATTTTTGAAATCGACAATTAGCCCGGTGCCGTCTTCCATTACGCCTTTGTCGAAGACGTTATAGAACGCCTCCAGCACGTCCGGGTGCGCCTTTTCGATTTCATCGAGCAGCACCACGGAATAGGGGCGACGGCGTACCGCTTCGGTTAACGCCCCGCCGCTGCCATAGCCCACGTAGCCCGGCGGTGCGCCTTTAAGCTGGCTGACGGTGTGCGCTTCCTGGTATTCAGACAGGTTGATGGTGATCAGATTGCGCTCGCCGCCGTACAGAGCGTCGGCCAGCGCATAGGCGGTTTCGGTTTTGCCCACGCCGGTTGGCCCGACCAGCAGGAACACGCCGACCGGCTTTTGCGGATCGGTCAGACCGCTACGATAGGCGCGCAGGCGTTGGGCGATGGTCTCCAGCGCTGCCTGCTGCCCCATCACCCGCTCGCTCATGCGTTCAACCAGTGTACGCAGGGCGTGGGCTTCGTCGGTGAGCATCTGCCCAAGCGGAATGCCCGTCCAGCCGCCGATCACCGCCGCCACAGTGGCGGGATCGACACAATCCGGCACCAGCGGCACTTCGTCGCGCAGCTGCGCAGCGGCGGTTTCCAGTTTGCCGATCAGCGCCGCGCACTCCACCAGCTCTTGCTCCAGTTCCTCGTCATCGTCCAGCCGCGCACTGAGATCCAGCATCCGCTGGCGGGCGGCCAGCAGCTCGCCGACCCGCTGACGCTCATCCTGCCAGCGCCCTTCCACTTCCCGCGCCTGAATGTGCAGTTTCTCCGCCAGCGCCTCCAGTTCACAAAGCCTGTCGTGATGATCGACGCCCACCAGCAACTCGCGGTTGAGGCGTTCACTCTCTTCTTCGATGGCCGCCTGCTGCTGACGGATCCCCTCAAGCTGGGGCGGCACGTCATGCTGCGCCAGCGCCACTCTGGCGCAGGCAGTGTCGAGCACGCTGATGGCTTTGTCCGGCAGTTGGCGCCCGGAGATGTAGCGCTGCGACAGACGCACCGCCTCGCGGATGGCGGTATCGAGGATCTGCACGCCGTGGTGTGCCTCGAGCTTGTCGGCCACCGCCCGCAGCATCACCACCGCGCTGTTCTCGTCCGGCTCTTCAATCTGGATACGCTGAAAACGTCGGTCCAGCGCCGGATCCTTCTCGAAATATTTTTTGTACTCCTGCCATGTGGTGGCGGCGATGGTGCGCAGTTCCCCACGCGCCAGCGCCGGTTTCAGCAGGTTGGCGGCGTCGCTGCCGCCCTCGGCGCCGCCCGCGCCTATCAGCGTGTGGGCTTCGTCGATAAATAAAACGATCGGCTGCGGGGATTTTTTTACCGCGTCGATTACGCCGCGCAAACGCTGTTCAAACTCGCCTTTCACGCCCGCTCCCGCCTGCAACAAGCCAAGATCGAGAGCCAGCAGAGCGACATCACGCAACGGCGGCGGCACGCTGGCTTCGGCAATGCGTCGCGCCAGCCCTTCGGCAACGGCGGTTTTGCCCACACCTGGCGCCCCCACCAGAATCGGGTTGTTTTGCCTGCGACGCAGCAGGATGTCGATACACTGGCGGATCTCCGCGTCGCGCCCGATGATCGGATCGATCCGCCCTTCCCGCGCGTCACGAGTCAGATCGTGCGTGTATTGATCCAGTACCCCGCCTTCACGCTTCGGGGATTCTCCCTTGTCAGGGTCTGCAGCCTCCTCAACGGAGTTGCGACACCAGGTCTGCCACTGGCTTTCCAGCTCCGCAGCCGGAAGCTGTAACAACAGTGGCATTCCCTGCGCCAACTGGGTACGCAGCCGTTCTCGGGTGAGTAAGGTCAGGAGCAATAAGGCCGAACGAACCAGAGGAATACGCTGGAATGTCGCCTGCAAAATCGCCCCTTCCAGTAGCTCTATCAGTTGTACGGAAAACACCGGCATCCGCGTACAGCCCGCTTTGAACTGCGCCTGAGCACGCTGGATCTCTTCACGTAACGTATCGGTGGAGATAGCCGCGTTGCTCAGGCAATACGCTAAATCACAGTGTTCATCATCCAGTAAAGCCAGCAGCATATGCTCCGGCTCAACGAACCAGTGTCCCTGCGCCCGGCTGCGTTCGGCGGCCTGTTCCAGCGCACGAAAACAAATGGGGTTCAGTCGTTTTACCAGCGCTTTCAAATCCATTTACTGTTCTCCTCAAGATGCTGTTGGCAATGGAACATGGCGGGCTTGCGCCCTGCCAGTTGCGCGGTATACCCCAGACGCGGCGGCGCAGCGCGGGTTAAGCGATGATCCAGCGTCAGGGTTGCGCGCATCATCAATTCCTGCGTTATTCCCGCGCCAAACCAGATTTCCGCTAACTTACTGAGCTGGAGAAAACCCTGACTGCCGGGTAAAAATTCGCGCCACTGCGTAGCGTTTTTAGCACGCAGATGCACCCGTAGCGCCGCATGCTGGTTCCATATTCGCCGACCGGCGACGCTATTGCGCCCCAGCCGACATCCCGTCCGGCTTATTGATGCCTGTGGCAAAGGCTGCCAGCGGCCGACAAACTCTTCGACATGCACGGTGACGTTCAGTACGGCCTCGACCAGCGCCACAAATCCAGCCGTAGAACGCCTGCGATTAGGCAGGTTGCCGCATTGCATCAGCAGACTCTGTACCTGCGCAGATTCATACTTTTCCATGGCGTCGAGCCTGAAACCACACAGCGCACGCATTACAGAAAGCCCTGGCGCATCTTCTCGCCTGGCGTAAGGCATAGCCAGCCGATGCAGGCTCAGGCTACGGTAGTGATGTTGAAGAAAACGCTGTTGAAACATAAATATAAAATCCTGCAGTGCGCTGTTTTTATCCTGCGTCGCCTGCTGTAGCCATTCCAGCCAGCCGTAGGGCAATACGCCATCCGCCCCCCCTGGCCCGAGGCTACGCACCTGCACAACGTCTTCGTTCAGCGAACTGACTTCCGCTGGGCTAAATGCCAGCCCCAGATCGCCCCGCAGTTCGGGCGTCTCACCCGCCGCTTCCAGGATGCGGACACACTGCTCCAGCGAGAAGCGCCACGGCTCGGCCTTAAGCTGGGCGATTACGCTATCAGCGTGGTCTGTTCGACGTCTGTCCATAGCGACAGCTCCTCTCCTTCGTCTTGCAATATCGTGTGGATAAAGCAGTTTGCGGTGGCATTACGCGCCAGAAAACGGGCAATAACGCCCGCAAACAACAGTCGGCTGCTTCCAGTAAAGGCTTGTGGATCGAGTTCCAGCGTCACCTTGATACCGTTATGCCAGCCGCGCCAGGCATCCCGCCCCCGATGCTCACTCACCCGTTGGCAACACATCTCGCGGATGCCATTGATCTGCTGCCAGACAGCGGGTGACGCAGAGGAAGGGGCATACAGGGCCAGCAGTTCTTTCAGCGAGTCCAGCGCGCTCTGACCTTCGTTCAATAAGAGATGGTTGAGCGCAAGCGTTGAGAGCAGTTTCCAACGTGCATCTCGCTGCAACGCAGGCGCTGAAGGCATGGTCGGCGTTCCCAGTAAATGCACCTGCGCAACCGGACCAGGTACTTCAAAGGTTAGTGGCGTTCCCGCACAAAGCAGTGCGGCCTGCTCACCGTTGCTGCACCAGAGCGTCGCCGTCAGGCTCGCTTCTTCATCCGGCGCAAACGGGTCGAAACGGCTGTCCACCAGCGTTAACCACAACGCATTGCCCTGCTGGCGGTTGCGTCGTGCATGCCAGAACCAGCGGGACTCGCTATGCCCGTGAGCGGAATAATATGCAGGCACGCGCCAGGCTTCTTCACGGCGGCTCATCCACAGCGTCTGTACACGGTAGATCTGTACATGTTGATCATGATGATCGGCCACCAGCCGATGCTCGCTGCGAATATGCCCGGCGATCAGCGGCTCAGAGGTCCGGGTGAACAGGTTAACGATTGGCACACACCCCAAACGAATATCACCCGAGTGAATATGCTGCGCCCCCGGCGGAGCGCGATCGAAA
>NZ_JAHLRC010000090.1:0-14308 GCF_018919545.1 Citrobacter sp. S46_ASV_140 | reverse complement strand
CTTCGAGTGCCCACACAGATTGTCTGATAAATTGTTAAAGAGCAGTTGCGACGCGCTTTAGCGCTCTGTCGCGAGGTGGCGTATATTACGCTTTCCTCTTTCAGAGTCAACCCTCATTTTCAGGTTTTTCTCTTCAACCGAACCGGCTGTTTGTGTGAAGTGATTCACATCCGCCGTGTCGATGGAGGCGCATTATAGGGAGTTTCCCGCGGCCCGCAACCCTTAAATTGCAGAAAAATGACTGACCGCTGCATTCCACAGCAAAACCCCGCCTTATACCCATTTACACACAGAGTTATCCACAATCGTAAGCAAAATAGTGGTCACCCTCCCTGAAAGAAGTGAAAGCAGATAAGGAAATCTCTATATAAAAAGAGACTCGCTCTACGTTATATATAGAAGAAAAGCCCAGGCAGCCCATGCCCCATCATCCCTACCACCTTTGAATTACGCATCCCATCAGGCGATAATACCCATACAAACCGTGATTCCAGGACCGTGATGAGACACTCTCTGCAACGTACTGCTATACGCAAACGCCCAATGAAGCTCGGCACTACCGTGATCCTCATGGTCAGTGCGGTACTCTTCTCCGTGCTGCTTGTCGTTCATCTGATTTATTTCTCGCAAATCAGCAACATGACGCGCGATGCATTAGCGGGTAAAGCGCTTGCGGTCGCACGAACGCTGGCAAACTCCCCGGAGATCCGCCAGGGGCTAATGAAAAAGCCCGAGGAAAGCGGTATTCAGGCGATTGCCCAGGCGGTGAATAAAAGCAACGATTTTTTGTTCATCGTCGTCACCGATATGCAAAGCATTCGTTACTCCCATCCCGAAGCGCAGCGAATCGGTCAGCCGTTTAAAGGCGATGACATTTTGCTGGCCCTGCAAGGGAAAGAGAATGTCGCCATTAATCGCGGATTTCTGGCGCAAGCCCTACGCGTATTTACCCCTATTTATGACGAGCATCACCGGCAGATAGGCGTCGTGTCGATCGGCCTTGAGCTAAGCAGGGTGACTGAGCAGATCAATAACAGCCGTGGCAGCATCTTTTGGTCCATCTTATTTGGCGTGCTGGTTGGGCTGCTCGGCACATGGGTATTTGTCAAAGTCCTCAAGCGTATTCTGTTTGGTCTGGAGCCTTATGAAATCTCCAATCTGTTCGAACAACGCCAGGCGATGCTGCACTCTATAAAGGAAGGCGTCATTGCCGTTGACGAGTGCGGTGAAGTGACGCTGATAAACCAGGCAGCACAAGAATTGCTGGATTACCACAAATCGCAAGACGATGCCCAGCTCTCCACGCTCAACCACGCATGGTCAAAAGTGGTCGATTTTTCACAGGTACTGCATGACGGAACGCCGCGTCGCGATGAAGAGATCATGGTGAAGGATCGGCTACTCTTAATTAACACGGTTCCGGTACTCAGCAACGGTAAAATCATCGGGGCCATTTCAACATTCAGAGATAAGACTGAAGTCCGAAAATTAATGCAACGACTGGACGGCATGGTCAACTATGCCGACGCACTTCGTGAACGATCCCACGAATTCATGAATAAATTGCACGTGATTCTGGGATTATTGCATCTGAAAAGTTATAAGCAGCTTGAAAATTACATCCTGAAGACCGCGAACAGTTATCAGGAAGAGATTGGCTCACTATTAGGAAAAATAAAATCCCCGGTGATCGCAGGATTTTTACTCAGTAAGATTAATCGCACATCTGATTTAGGCCATAGCCTGGTGATCAGCAATGAAAGCCAGTTGCCGGAAAACAGCAACGAAGATCAGGTGGCTGTGCTGATTACCGTTCTGGGGAATTTAATTGAAAACGCCCTGGAGGCGCTAGGTCAAGAACCTGGTGGCGAGATCAGCGTATCCTTGCATTATCGACACGGCTGGTTGCATTGCGAAGTGAATGACGATGGTCCGGGGATTGCCCCCGAACACATTGAGCACATCTTTGAGAAAGGCGTTTCGTCAAAAGGAACCGAACGGGGCGTTGGTTTAGCACTTGTTAAACAACAGGTTGAAAACGTTGGCGGCAATATTTCCGTCGAGTCAGAACCTGGGATCTTCACCCAATTTTTTGTACAGTTACCGTGGAATGGTGAGAGGGCCAGCAGATGATCAATGTCTTAATTGTCGATGACGATGCAATGGTAGCGGAATTAAACCGCCGTTATGTCGCGCAACTCTCCGGTTTTCATTGCTGCGGCACAGCCTCCACGCTGGAGAAAGCAAAAGAGATAATCTTTCATAGCGGTAATCATATCGATTTGATTTTGCTTGATATTTATATGCAAAAAGAAAACGGTCTGGATCTGTTGCCTGTATTGCACAGCGAAGGTTGCAAGTGTGATGTCATTGTCATCTCTTCCGCCGCTGACGCGACCACCATCAAAGACTCTCTCCACTATGGTGTCGTTGACTACCTGATCAAACCGTTCCAGGCGTCCCGTTTTGAAGAGGCGCTGACCGGCTGGCTACAGAAGAAAACCGAGATGGAAAAGCATCAGTACTATGAACAGTCTGAGCTTGACCAGTTGATTCACGGCAGCTCCTCCAATGAACAGGAAGCGCGGCGCTTACCTAAAGGATTAACGCCACAAACGTTACGCACGCTGTGCCAGTGGATTGATGAGCATCAGGATCAGGAATTCTCCACCGATGAACTGGCCAACGAGGTCAATATCTCGCGCGTTTCTTGCCGTAAATATCTTATCTGGCTCGTCAATTGTCACATCCTATTTACCAGCATCCATTATGGCGTAACCGGTAGACCGGTTTATCGTTACCGCGTTCAGGCTGAACATTACTCATTACTAAAACAATATTGCCAATAAAAACAATTTGGGATTATTTGTTATTTGAAAGTAACAATTATTAAAATAATGAAAAATCCCTTCTTTTCTGAATCATGCTGCAGAATTATAAATTTGCGTTAGATCAAATATATTTGTATCCAGCATGTTAAATGTATTATTTTAATATTGATTAACGTCACACTGTTTTTAATTTCAAAATCGCTAACAAAAGTTAATTAAGTATTATCTAGCTCGCAGAGTGTGTATTTTTACCCATAAAGGATTAGTCTGAAATTAACCAGACATACAAAATCTAGACTGGTAGCAATGGAGACCATGCTACGTACCATGGACACCGTACATTTTTGTGAGCAAATAAAAGTATCCGCACGCCAACCTCATCACATTATGAAATGGCGTGAGCGTGATCACACAAATAACCTACTCACCCATTCTGTCGGTGGTTCACGTAATAGCGGAAAACGCAAAACAGATAAATTACAGCGTCAACCGCAGCTCTCCATGTCCAGCTCTGCCTCCCATCGCCTGAGGATTCTCTCCTCTGATCAAAGCCACAGAAAAAAGCTAAATATCGCCATAACGTTAAAAAAACATTCTAGCAAGACATTTGAACATTAATCGCAAATACGGACATATCGAATACTGACCATTTTTTGATGCCTATTCCGGCAAAAAAGAATGTGGCACAGATCCATTTTTCAAAAAATTGACTGGTTTTTTCGCGAGGGTAAATAAAATGTTATTTAGTATACAACTTCTTATAATATTAATATGTTTGTTTTATGGTGCCAGAAAGGGCGGTATCGCGCTGGGTTTATTAGGCGGTATCGGCCTGGTCATTCTGGTTTTCGTTTTCCATCTCCAGCCGGGTAAACCACCTGTAGATGTAATGCTGGTTATTATTGCCGTGGTGGCCGCATCGGCAACCTTGCAAGCCTCCGGCGGCCTTGACGTTATGCTGCAAATCGCTGAAAAGCTGCTGCGCCGTAACCCAAAATACGTTTCCATCGTCGCCCCGTTCGTTACCTGCACCCTGACGATTCTCTGCGGTACAGGCCACGTGGTATACACCATCCTGCCAATCATTTATGACGTTGCCATTAAGAACAATATTCGCCCGGAACGTCCGATGGCAGCGAGTTCTATCGGTGCGCAGATGGGGATTATCGCCAGCCCGGTGTCCGTGGCCGTTGTATCACTGGTCGCAATGCTGGGTAACGTAACGTTTGAAGGCAAGCATCTTGAATTCCTCGACCTGCTCAGCATCACTATCCCGTCTACCCTGTTGGGTATCCTGGCGATCGGTATCTTCAGTTGGTTCCGCGGTAAAGATCTGGATAAAGATGAAGAATTCCAGAAGTTTATTTCCGTTCCTGAAAACCACAACTACGTTTATGGCGATACCGCCACACTGTTAGACAAAAAGCTGCCGAAAAGCAACTGGCTGGCCATGTGGATCTTCCTTGCCGCTATCGCCGTTGTTGCCGTGCTCGGCGCGTTCTCTGAGCTGCGCCCTACCTTCAGCGGCAAACCGCTGTCAATGGTACTGGTTATCCAGATGTTCATGCTGCTGACCGGTGCGCTGATTATTATCCTGACGAAGACCAATCCCGCTTCAATATCTAAAAACGAAGTCTTCCGTTCCGGTATGATCGCGATTGTGGCGGTGTACGGTATTGCCTGGATGGCCGAAACAATGTTCGGCGCGCACATGACGGAAATCGAAGGTGTGCTGGGCAATATGGTGAAAGAGTATCCGTGGGCCTATGCAATTGTTCTGCTGTTGGTTTCCAAATTTGTAAACTCCCAGGCTGCGGCGCTGGCGGCAATTGTTCCGGTCGCACTGGCAATTGGGGTTGATCCAGCGTACATCGTTGCTTCCGCTCCGGCATGTTACGGTTACTACATTCTGCCGACTTACCCGAGCGATCTGGCGGCTATTCAGTTTGACCGTTCCGGCACCACCCACATTGGCCGTTTCGTTATCAACCACAGCTTCATTCTACCTGGGTTGATCGGCGTGAGCGTATCCTGTGTCTTTGGTTGGATCTTCGCTGCAATGTACGGTTTCCTGTAATTACAGTGCGCGTGCCGTCCGCTTTGGAACGGCACGCCACCGTCAAGACACAGAGAATTTTAAAATTCCTGAGAAAAATGAAAAGGCTGGAAGCAAATGTCAAAAGTTGAATTCACTTATCAGGCGGCTTTCCCACTGGGGGAAGACAAAACTGAGTACTACCTGCTGACCTCCGATCACGTCAGCGTCGGCGAGTTTGAAGGCGAAACAATCCTGAAAGTAGCCCCTGAAGCACTTACGCTACTGGCCCAACAAGCCTTCCACGATGCCTCCTTCATGCTCCGCCCTGAACACCAACAGCAAGTCGCCTCAATTCTCCATGATCCCGAAGCCAGCGAAAACGATAAATACGTAGCGCTGCAGTTCCTGAGAAACTCCGAAATCGCGGCTAAAGGCGTATTGCCAACCTGCCAGGACACCGGTACGGCAATTATCATGGGTAAAAAAGGTCAGCGCGTCTGGACCGGTGGTGGCGACGAAGCGGCACTCTCCAAGGGCGTATTTAATACCTATATTGAAGATAACCTGCGCTACTCGCAAAACGCGGCGCTGGATATGTACAAAGAAGTGAATACCGGCACCAACCTGCCCGCACAAATCGACCTGTACAGCGTGGACGGTGACGAATACAAATTCCTGTGCGTGGCCAAAGGCGGCGGTTCAGCGAACAAAACCTATCTGTATCAGGAAACCAAAGCGCTGCTGACGCCCGGCAAACTGAAAAACTTCCTGGTTGAGAAAATGCGCACGCTGGGTACCGCAGCATGCCCGCCGTACCACATTGCATTCGTCATTGGCGGCACGTCAGCGGAAAGCACCCTGAAAACGGTGAAGCTGGCCAGCACACACTACTATGACGCACTGCCGACTGAAGGTAATGCGCACGGCCAGGCGTTCCGCGATCTGCAACTGGAACAGGAACTACTGGAAGAAGCGCAGAAACTCGGCCTCGGCGCCCAGTTTGGCGGGAAATACTTCGCGCACGATATCCGCGTGATCCGCCTGCCTCGCCACGGCGCATCCTGCCCGGTTGGTATGGGTGTGTCTTGCTCCGCAGACCGTAACATCAAGGCCAAGATTAACCGCGAAGGGATCTGGATCGAAAAACTGGAACATAACCCAGCCCAGTACATTCCGGAGTCGCTGCGCCAGGCAGGCGAAGGTGAAGTGGTTAAAGTTGACCTTAACCGCCCAATGAAAGAGATCCTCGCTCAGCTCTCTCAGTATCCGGTTTCTACCCGTCTGTCGCTGAGCGGCACCATCATTGTCGGTCGCGATATTGCCCACGCGAAGCTAAAAGAACGTATTGAATCCGGCGAAGGTCTGCCGCAGTACGTGAAAGATCACCCTATCTACTACGCGGGCCCGGCCAAAACACCTGCGGGTTATCCGTCCGGCTCTTTAGGGCCAACCACTGCGGGTCGTATGGACTCCTATGTTGACCTGCTACAGTCTCACGGTGGCAGCATGATCATGCTGGCAAAAGGTAACCGTAGCCAGCAGGTGACAGACGCCTGCCATAAACACGGCGGCTTCTATTTAGGCAGCATTGGTGGCCCGGCAGCGGTACTTGCGCAGCAGAGTATTAAACATCTGGAATGCGTGGAATACCCGGAGCTGGGTATGGAAGCTATCTGGAAAATCGAAGTCGAAGATTTCCCGGCTTTCATTCTGGTCGATGACAAAGGCAACGATTTCTTCCAGCAAATCGTCAGCAAACAATGCGCTAACTGCGCGAAGTAACCCATTCGGCCCGGCACTGGACTGACAACAGATTTTTGGCGTCAGTCCAGTGATCCCCCCGGGCCAACTTTATCCCCCCATTTACTGGCGTTGAATTTTTGCCGCTCACAGGGAATAGTAACCTTTTCCATTACTTGTGAATTCGCCATGCTCCGCACACTGAACTCCACAATCTTGCACTCTGGCGCGTTGCTTCTGGCGCTAATACTTATCTACACCGGTATCTCTGCCACGGAGAAAATCACCTGGCTAATGGAAGTTACGCCGGTCATTATTGTCGTCCCACTGTTGCTGGCGACCGTGAAGCGCTACCCGCTGACGCCATTGCTCTACACGCTCATTTTCTTGCACGCCATCATTCTGATGGTCGGCGGTATGTATACCTACGCTAAAGTCCCTGTCGGTTTTCAGGTTCAGGAGTGGCTGGATCTCAGTCGTAACCCCTATGACAAGCTGGGTCACTTCTTCCAGGGTCTGGTGCCCGCCCTGACGGCAAGAGAGATTTTAGTGCGCGGTAATATTGTTCGTGGCCGCAAAATGCTGGCATTTTTGGTCTGCTGCGTGGCGCTGGCGATTAGCGCGATGTATGAGCTGATCGAATGGTGGGCAGCGCTGGCGATGGGTCAGGGAGCAGATGATTTTCTCGGGACGCAGGGCGACCCGTGGGATACCCAGTCGGATATGTTCTGCGCCCTGCTCGGTGCGCTCACCACGGTGCTCGTGCTGGCGGGCTGGCACAACAGACAGTTAAAAACTGCCGGATAGCGCTGACGCTTATCCGGCAATCTGCCCTACCCATTGCGAGACTTGATAACCAGAATCGGCAAGGCGAACAGGAGTGTCAGAAAGTTCGCCATGCTGACGGCAGTATCTTCAATCAATAATCCATAAATCAGCCACAACACCAGCCCACACACAAACATTACATACATTAAACCGGAGATACCCTGCGTGTTGCGGGTGGTAATGACCTTAATCGCTTGCGGTAAGAATGAGAGCGTCGTCAGGCTAGCCGCCAAATACCCAATCCACGAATGCCATTCCATAGCTACGCCTTCACATCACCTGGGGTGACTATCGCAATAGCCGGGATATCCGGTTGCTCATGGTGCTGCGGCACCTTACGGTACTTATCCAACAAATGAATCTGGACCCTGCGCAGCGTGTCGCCGTTCAGTCGGTAAAAGCGGAAGTAAAGGACTAAGGTCACCACAAAAAAGAGTGCTGGTAGCGCGATCATAATGAATTGCATACCAACAATGGTTTCTGCAGACTGCGCGACATTCGGCGCGTAATTAATCACCCCAAGTATCACTGCGATAAAGAAAGCGGCAAACGCTGACCCTCCTTTTACCACCATCGTCTGCACTGAATAAGCGATACTTTCACAACGTACATTCAGTTTGTATTCACCGTAATCAACGGTATCCGCCACCATAATGACCTGCAACACCCAGAAAAGCGCTGAACCAATATTCAGTAAAATACCAGCAATAACAATGAGTAAGATGTTATGGAAACCGGCTAACGCCATCACCAGCAGCACGATACAGCTGAGCACCGGCAGCACGGATGCCCCAGCCCACAGGATCCGTCGTGACAACGCTTTTACCAATCGAGGAAAGAAAATCAGCGTCAGCAGGTTTGCCGCTCCTGCGTAAGACATGTAGTACGGGAAGAGGCTTGCATCGCCAATCACATAAGTAAAATAGTAAATGGCAAAGCCAGCAATGATATTGGCGGCAATGTTGTAAGCCAGCGCCATGCCTAGCAGGCAGGATAACTGGTCGTTTTTATAGATGAGCCCAACGATCGCTTTCAGCCCAAGACGACTGCTGTCCGCCGTTGCCTCGCTATCTGACGAATAAACCTCATGCACATTACGCAGCGTAACAACGGTAGAAACGATAAAGAATGCAATCAGCACCAGCGTAAACATCTGGAAACCAAAGCCGCGATCGACCCCGCCAACATAGCTCACAAAGGGCAGCGTTACCCCGGCGGTGACAAACCCAGCCAGGCTTGCGAAGAAACGAGGAAACGGCACCAGTTGTTCACGCTCGCGTTTATCCAGCGTAATAGTTGGCACCAGCGACCAGAATGGAATATCCATAATGGTGTAGGTCATTCCCCATAATATATACGTCACGCACACAAATACGACTTGTGCAGTGCCCTCAAACAAATGTGCGCTAAAAAGCAAAAACAGCACCAATGAGTTCGCCAGCGTACCAAGTAAGATCCAGGGTTTAAATTTTCCCCACCGCGACCGGGTGGCGTTCACAATCCAGCCCATGATGGGATCGTTTACCGCATCCCAGACCCTTGCCGCCAGGAACAACGTTCCGACCAGCCCCACCGATAATCCCACCACGTCGGTGTAGTAATACATCAGGTACATGTACACAATACCGATGGCGAAATCCTTACCAAACGCTCCAAATCCGTAACTGAGTTTTGTTTTCAGAGAGATGCTCATAGGGTATCGGGTCGCCGTTACCAGCGCCCGCCTTCTGTTAGAGGAAACGTCAGAGGTTAAACGCCGGATGCTCTGCCCGGCGTAATGGTGTGTTAACGGTGTAACCAGGCCGGCAGCCAGTCGCCATGAGACGCGATCAGGTCGTCCACCAGCGCATAAATCTCCTCAATCCCCAATACCGCGGCGGTATGCGGATCCATCATCGCCGCGTGATAAACGCGATCGCGATTTTCCGTCAGAATGGCTTCCGTTAGCAGGGTCTGAACATTGATATTGGTTTGCATCATGGCCGCCAAATGTGACGGGAGAGTACCCACCTTCGTTGGCTGGATACCATTCGCATCGACCAGGCAAGCCACCTCCACGCAACAGCCTTGCGGCAGGTTATCGATCAGATGGTCATTGCGAACGTTGCCATACACCACGCTCGGTTCACCGGTCCAGATAGCGTTCATGATAGTGCTGGCATATTCACGTGACGGTTTAATCTCGATCCGCGCCGCCGTTTTGTACTCTTCCAGCTCTTTGTTCCAGTTCGCCAGCTGTTCCACACAGCGTTTTGGATACTCATCCAGTGGAACCTTATAGCGCTCAATCAGATCCTCACGCCCTGGTTTGATAAACCACGGCGTATATTCCGCGAAATGCTCCGACGACTCAGTGACGAAATAGCCCAGCTTTTTGAACATTTCATAGCGCACAATGTTCTGACAACGGGTATTACCGTGAAGATTCGGTTTCGGCGCCTGACCAGATTCATAGGCCGCCAGCAGCTCCGGATAGAGATTCACATAAGCACCGTCAGCCGTTTTACGCTCAAGTTCCAGATAAAACGCCATATGGTTGATCCCGGCGCAGCGATAGCGCAAAGAGGCCGGGTCGATGTTCAAATCGCGGGCCAGCTCCTCCGCTGTCCCTTGCACCGAGTGACACAATCCAACCTGCTTAATATGCGGATAGCGCGCATACATTGCCCAGGTGTTCATCGCCATCGGGTTAACGTAGTTAAGCATAGTGGCCTGCGGGCAGACTTCGGTCATATCCTCACAAATCTGCCATAAATGCGGGATAGTGCGCAGCGCGCGCATAATGCCGCCTGGCCCCAACGTATCGGCAATCGTCTGCTCCAGACCATGACGTTTACACACCGCAAAATCGGTAACGGTACAAGGTTCATAGCCACCAATCTGGAAAGCGACCACCACAAAATCAGCATCCTGCAATGCCGCTTTTTGATCGGTATAGCAGGTGATACGCCCGGACGCGCCCGCTGAGTCCATCAACTTACGCACCACAATGTGTGACTCTTCCAGCCGAGTAGGATTGACGTCCATCAAGGCGATATGCGCAGATTTCAGCGCATCGCGATGAAAGACGTCCCCGAGGATATTTTTGACGAAAATCGTGGAACCGGCGCCGATAAAGGTAATTTTGGGTGCAGACATCATGACTCTCCAGAACATTAGTGAACACAGTCATGGTGGCACAGCGCATTGATGAAAACTTCCGACTTCCCTGGCGAGCATTCCCATAAACTCAGATCGCCTCTTTGTCCCATACTGGATCTGAGTTTATGGGACAAAATTGCACAAAAAGCAGAGTATGCGGCCCCAAAATCTCACTATGCTCAATGATATCGGTCCGATTTGTGTCCTGATTCTCAGCCTTAATGCGCAGCAAATGACATGATTCTGATAATTCAGGAAATGGAGCAACCATGAGTACATTACCGACATCGCCTCTTCCCCCCGATCCGCACATGTGCAGCAGCGATGAAGAGCAAACCCGCAGCCCATTGTCGTTGTACTCAGAATATCAACGGATGGATATTGAGCTGCGCTCACCGCATGCTATGCCTGCCAGCCACTGGCATGGGCAGGTGGAGATTAATGTGCCGTTTGATGGCGACGTTGAGTACCTTATCAACAACGAAGTGGTGCAGATAAAACAGGGACACATTACGCTTTTCTGGGCCTGTACGCCGCATCAGCTCACGCGTCCGGGCCGCTGCCAAAGCATGGCTATCTTCAATTTACCGATGCACCTTTTCCTTTCCTGGCCGCTGGATCGCGAACTGATCAACCACGTTACCCATGGCATGGTCATCAAATCGCTGGCATCGCAGCAGCTAAGCACCTTTGAAGTTCAGCGCTGGCAACAGGAGCTGAGCAACCCGAACGAGCAAATTCGCCAGCTCGCCATTGATGAAATTGGTCTGATGCTCAAGCGGTTTAGCCTTTCCGGCTGGCAGCCAATCCTGGTCAATAAAACTTCGCGGACGCACAAAAACAGCGTTTCGCGGCACGCCCAGTTTTACGTAAGCCAGATGCTGAGTTTTATTGCCGATAACTACGATCAGGTGCTCACTATCAACGACGTCGCGGAACACGTGAAGCTCAACGCCAACTACGCGATGGGGATTTTCCAGCGCGTGATGCAACTCACCATGAAGCAGTACATCACCGCAATGCGGATCAATCACGTCCGCGCATTGCTTAGCGATACCGATAAAACCATTCTTGACGTCGCGTTGACCGCCGGATTCCGATCCAGCAGCCGTTTTTATGACACCTTCAGCAAGTTTGTCGGCATGTCGCCGCAGCAGTACCGCAAACTGAGCCAGCAGCGCCGGCAAACAATGGCTGGCTGAGCAGCCAGAAACCACCGGCGTTACTCCAGCCTACGATCCCTATCGTTCGCCGATATCAGTATCAGCCAAAAAAATAATCCCCCTGTCGATAAACAGCGATGAAAAATCGCCAATAAGTAAACATAACTATTTGTTTAAAAACAAATTAAACACAAATCAGACTATTTATCACCCGCTTTACAGCCCATTTTGTCAGGATAATACTTGCCTGCGTCACATTCATACGGTGTGTCTGCAATCCATAAATTGCAACCTTTCCACAACCGGGTAAAAGATGATGAAAGTATTAATTGTTGAAAGTGAGTTTCTGCATCAGGACACCTGGGTCGGTAGCGCTGTCGAACGTCTGGCTGATGCATTAAGCCGCCAAAATGTTACCGTCATTAAGTCCACCTCATTCGACGATGGTTACGCAATCCTCGCCGCTAATGAAGCCATTGATTGCCTGATGTTTAGCTATCAAATGGAACAACAAGACGAGCACCTGAACGTCAGGCAATTGATCGGC
Organism: Citrobacter sp. S46_ASV_140; assembly: GCF_018919545.1. NCBI lineage: Bacteria > Pseudomonadati > Pseudomonadota > Gammaproteobacteria > Enterobacterales > Enterobacteriaceae > Citrobacter > Citrobacter sp. S46_ASV_140. The sequence continues at coordinate 2,020 of NZ_JAHLRC010000090.1, read as the reverse complement.
AAGCTCCACGAGCGCCAGCAAAACGTTCCCGTTTTCCTGCTGGGCGATCGCGAAAAAGCCACCGCATCGCTGGATCGCGACCTGCTGGAGCTTGTCGATGAATTCGCCTGGATTATGGAAGATACCGCAGACTTTATCGCCGGACGTGCCGTTGCGGCGATGACCCGTTACCGCCAGCAGCTTCTGCCGCCACTGTTCAGCGCGCTGATGAAGTACGGCGACATCCATGAATACTCCTGGGCGGCGCCTGGTCACCAGGGCGGTGTCGGATTTACCAAAACGCCGGCGGGTCGTTTTTACCATGATTACTACGGTGAAAACTTATTCCGTAGCGACATGGGTATTGAACGCGCATCGCTCGGCTCACTGCTGGATCATACCGGCGCATTTGGCGAGAGCGAAAAATATGCCGCCCGCGTGTTTGGCGCTGACCGCTCCTGGTCTGTAGTGGTTGGGACATCCGGCTCTAACCGCACCATCATGCAGGCTTGTATGACCGACAACGACGTCGTGGTGCTGGATCGTAACTGCCACAAATCTATCGAGCAGGGGTTGATCCTCACCGGCGCAAAACCGGTGTACATGGTGCCAAGCCGCAACCGGTACGGCATTATCGGCCCTATCTACCCGCAGGAAATGCAGCCTGAAACATTGCAGAAAAAAATCAGCGAAAGCCCGCTGACCAAAGGCAAGGCCGGGCAAAAACCGTCTTACAGCGTTGTGACCAACTGTACTTATGACGGTGTTTGCTACAACGCCAAAGAGGCCCAGGACCTGCTCGCGCAAACCAGCGATCGCATCCACTTCGATGAGGCCTGGTACGGCTATGCTCGCTTTAACCCAATTTATGCCGATCACTACGCTATGCGTGGCGCGCCGGGCGATCATAACGGTCCTACCGTTTTTGCGACCCACTCGACCCACAAACTGCTGAACGCGCTCTCTCAGGCGTCTTACATTCACGTCCGTGAAGGTCGTGGGGCCGTGAACTTCTCCCGCTTTAACCAGGCGTACATGATGCACGCCACCACCTCTCCGCTGTATGCCATCTGCGCATCAAACGACGTGGCGGTCTCCATGATGGACGGCAACAGCGGTCTGTCGCTCACCCAGGAAGTGATCGACGAAGCGGTCGATTTCCGTCAGGCCATGGCGCGTTTGTACAAAGAATTTTCCGCCGAAGGCGACTGGTTCTTCAAACCGTGGAACAAAGAAGTGGTGACTGACCCGCAAACCGGCAAAACTTATGACTTTGCCGATGCGCCAACCCAACTCCTGACCACTGACCAGAACTGCTGGGTGATGCGTCCGGGTGAATCCTGGCACGGGTTTAAAGACCTGCCGGATAACTGGAGCATGCTGGACCCAATCAAAGTCAGTATTCTGGCGCCGGGGATGGGCGATGATGGCGAACTGGAAGAGAGCGGCGTACCGGCAGCGCTGGTCACCGCCTGGCTTGGCCGCCACGGTATCGTGCCGACCCGTACCACCGATTTCCAGATTATGTTCCTGTTCTCAATGGGGATTACCCGTGGGAAATGGGGCACGCTGATCAATACCCTGTGCTCATTCAAACACCATTACGATGCCAATACACCGCTGGCGCAGGTGATGCCAGAACTGGTTGAGGAACATCCTGACACATACGCCAACATGGGCATTCACGATCTGGGCGACACCATGTTTGCCTGGCTGAAAGAGAACAACCCTGGCAGCCGACTCAACGCGGCCTACTCCGGCCTGCCTGTTGCTGAAATCACCCCGCGTGAAGCCTATAACGCGATAGTCAGCGATAACGTTGAGATGGTGGCCATTGAAAATCTGCCGGGTCGTATAGCTGCGAATTCCGTGATTCCTTACCCACCGGGAATTCCAATGCTGCTGTCCGGGGAAAACTTTGGCGACGCCAATAGCCCGCAGATTAGTTATCTACGTTCGTTGCAGTCCTGGGACCACCACTTCCCTGGATTTGAACATGAAACCGAAGGAACGGAAATTATTGACGGTGTATATCACGTCA
>NZ_JAHLRC010000008.1:0-83746 GCF_018919545.1 Citrobacter sp. S46_ASV_140 | reverse complement strand
ATTCTTAATATTCGCCTCGATACCGCGCAGGATCCCTACGCCATCGACGATACGAGGCCAAATGCGCATATTAATAAAGTGCCAGTGATGAGGCGCATCCGCCATGTCCGGTCCATGATCGGTTATGGCAAACAGCTTGATGCCTTTGCGATGGGCTTCGGCGATGTAATCACTTAAGGTGCTGTAGGCGTGGGTACTGGCGACGGTATGCATATGCAGGTCAACGGGATACATAACTCTCTCCTGTAGTCATTTTCCGTCAAGGATAGCAGGTATCGTCGCCATTTATTAGCTCAAACCCGGCACTTGCCGGGTTACCATCAATATCCCCGAACGCGATCGACCTGACCCGTTACGGATTTCCCACTTTCCAGGTCCAAAATCGTACGGGAGATGTAGTCCACCGCCTCTGCCGGGCGTGTTACCGCGGCGATATGCGGCGTCATTGCCACACGCGGATGTTTCCATAGCGAGCTGGTTTCCGGCAGCGGTTCACGGCTATAGACATCCAGCATGGCACCTTTTACTTTGCCGCTGTCCAGCGATGCCAGAAGATCGTCTTCATTGAGATGAACGCCGCGCGCCAGGTTCAGCACGTAAGCGCCATCCTGCAATTGGCTGAGTAAATCAGCGTTAATAATGCCTACGGTTTCTGCCGTATTAGGCAGGAGGTTGATCAGCACGCGAGTTTGACTCAAAAACGCGCCCAGTTCCTCGGTACCGGCGAAGCTTTCCACACCAGACCAGGATTTACGCGTACGACTCCAGCAGCGTAGCGGGAACCCCCATGCTTGCAGACTTTCTGCAACTTTTGCACCTAAAACACCAGCGCCCATGATCCCGACGCTAAACTCATCGCGGGTATATTCTGGCAACGGTTGCCATTTCGCCTGGTTTTTTAATGCCTGGTAGTCATCAAAGCGACGGAACCAGTGCAATACCTGACTAACCGCATATTCCTGCATTTGCAGGCCCATCCCCGTATCTTCCAGACGGAAAAGCGGGATCGACGCATCCAACATTTCCGGATGAGCGTTTAGTTTACTGAGAATAGAATCGACGCCCGCACCCAGCGCAAATACGGCTTTTAATTTTCGTCCGGCGAGCATTTCAACCGGAGGATGCCAGACCAGCGCGTAGTCAGCATGCGCATTATCACCTGCCTTCCACTCACGGACCCGCGCGCCAGGTATGGCCTTTGTCAGCGCATTAAGCCACCAGGTTGTATCGAATGTTGGGTGATAGAAAATTATATCCATAGCGTCTCCTGAACATTGTTATGCGGAACGTACTCGCACTTATAATCATCATTTTTCGAGGGAACATCAGAGTAGCAAATTTTAGGGTGCTGGCAAAAAAAACAATTCCCGCTTATTTAAGCTGCATATTGATTGAAGTTTGTGTAAATGCACGTTTTTTTCAAAAAGTTGATTGACGCCGGAGCGGTATTTCCCTAAATTAGCGCCCGTTCCGGTAGCACAGGGACAACAATATGGTGAGGTGTCCGAGTGGCTGAAGGAGCACGCCTGGAAAGTGTGTATACGGCAACGTATCGGGGGTTCGAATCCCCCCCTCACCGCCATATTCGAGAAAAAGCTCGTACGCAAGTACGGGCTTTTTTTTCGCATGTTGCACGCCTGCGGGGGGATGAGAAACCCCGACCGGGGGTCGACAACTGGCGCAGCCAGTTGGACAGACCGGGAGCATCGCGAACGGGCTGCCCGAAGGGCGAGCGAAGCGAGTCAATCCTCCCCTCACCGCCATATTCGAGAAAGAGCTCGTACGCAAGTACGGGCTTTTTTTTCGCATGTGACCCGTCCTGAATAGCGTTAACCTGTAGGTCTGATAAGCAACGTGCTATCAGGCATCATCCCCCGCCCCGTTGCACATTATCTAAACCACTCTTATGCTGTAACTACCGCTTTCTCAAGCAATCAGGAAAATAACGGCATGTTAAACATAGAAGGAACTTTGCTTGATGAGATCATGTCGCAGGCAGACGAAGCAGGATTTATTCCCTTAAAGGTTTTCTCGCGAAAAATCCTCAAACGTACACCGAATGAAATAAATACGTTTTTCGATCCTGACAGCCGATTCTACGAAGAGTATCAGCGAACGGTTATTTGCAACGTCAGGCATAACGTCACCATTAAAAAAACCTACACCAGCAATGGGATCTTACGAAAAGAAACTACGGAAGGTGGGATTTATAAGGATGACCTACTGACCTTTCTGGCACAAGCGCTAAAGAAAATAGACCAAAATAACCAGTTGTTTGACCAGGCCTGCGCCAACTACTGGAGCAGCAAAAGAAAGTAATCTGCTGACGTTAAATAACAAAGCCCGGTTTCCCGGGCCTTGAAGACGGAGTACTTATCAGTTGTAAGCATTGAGCGTCCGCTGACAGAGTGCCGAACGGACGCAATCGTCTTTATTGAAACGAACAATTCCAACCATATCATCTTCTTCGAAACGGGCCAGCGCATCGCTTAGCCCTGAGCGAACGTGGGCGGGTAGATCGCACTGGGTCACATCCCCGTTCACAATCACCGTCACATTCTCCCCGAGGCGAGTCAAAAACATCTTCATCTGTGCTGCAGTAACATTCTGAGCCTCGTCAAGAATGACCACTGCATTTTCAAATGTGCGTCCACGCATATAAGCGAATGGCGCGATTTCCACCTTACCAATCTCAGGCCGCAGGCAATATTGCATGAAGGAGGCGCCCAGACGTTTCACCAGCACGTCATACACTGGACGAAAATAAGGCGCAAACTTCTCGGAAACATCTCCAGGTAAGAAGCCGAGGTCTTCATCAGCTTGCAGAACTGGACGGGTTACAATGATCCTGTCCACGTCTTTGTGGATCAGGGCCTCTGCTGCTTTTGCCGCGCTGATCCAGGTTTTACCACACCCGGCTTCACCGGTAGCGAAGATCAGCTGTTTACTCTCGATAGCATTCAGGTACTGGGCCTGAGCTTCATTCCGCGCCGTGATTGGCGTGGCGTCGCGACTATCACGCGCCATACCAATCGCTTCTACGCCGCCCATCTGCACAAGCGAGGTGACCGATTCATCTTCACGTTGTTTATGGCTACGCGAATCCCGCCTCAGCACACGTTTTGCTTCACGACGAGCTTTGATCACTGCTTTTTGTCTTCCCATGGATAGCACCTTGAGTTGTAGGTATACATCACACGCGCCGTTGGCGGCACGATTATGCGCACGAACATCTGAGGGTTGGCTTCCTTGTAAGCCATTGCTTGCTTTCGGATAAGACGCCACACACGGCTACGCGCACCGTACAAGGTGTCAGTTACGAAGATAAGAAGTGAAAGGGAGAGAGATTTAGCGGTGACGAGGTGGCTACCGGAAGAGAAACGTCCGCGTAACGTACTGCAGCTACTGTGAAAAATGTGTCCAATACAGGACTTTTCCATCGCGATCTCCATAGTGAACGACTATCACCGCCGGGAACTACCGCTGTTTCTTATAATTACATCATAATCTTTCGTTAATGCAACAATATTTTTACTTGTCGTTAACTTAAATTCTATCTAATCACCAAAGACAGTCTCTTGCAGAGAGATGACAGAATTATTTCAGTCTCGTACCGATCATAAAAAATAATTTGTTCATTCATACAGATGTCAGGAAAAGCCCCGCTGTACAACGGGGCGTAATCATCAGGCTTCGAGCAGAGACTGTCCCAGATATTGATCTGCGGTTTTGACACCCGGCAAAGCAAAGAAGTAGCCCCCACCAATTGGTTTGACATACTCTTCCAGCGCTTCACCGTTGAGGCGTTTCTGCACAGTCAAAAAGCCTTTTTCCAGATCGTGTTGATAGCAGACAAACAACAGTCCCATATCCAGTTGACCGGATGGGGTCACACCGAGCGAATAGCTGTAGCCACGTCGCATCATCAGGCTGGTCTCGGTCTCTTTCGTGCGCGGATTCGCCAGGCGGATATGACTGTCGAGCGCAATCACCTCACCCTCGGGATCGCTGGCATAGTCAGGCACATCGTGCTCGTGCTGCATACCCAGCGGCGCGCCGGTGTGTTTATCTCGACCAAATATCGTTTGCTGCTCTTTCAGCGGCGTACGATCCCAGAACTCGACGCGAAACTGAATGAGCCTGACGGCCTGATAGCTACCACCTTGCGCCCAGACAGGTTCGCCCTGCCCGTCCGTAACCCACACCACATCCTGCATCAACTTCGTATCCGTCGCGTCCGGATTCGCGGTGCCGTCCTTAAAGCCAAGCAAGTTGACCGGGGTCTCTTTGCCTTTGCTGCGCGCGGCATGGTCGGAAATAAACCCTTCACGTTTCCAGCGCACGCTAAGGAGATCGGGCGTATGTTTAATGATATCGCGCAGTGCATGGATAACGGTGTCCTGCGTGTTGGCACAAATCTGCACCAGCAAATCACCATGGCACAGCGCCGCATCCAGCGAATCATTCGGGAAGCGGGTCATTTTTTGCAGCTTTTTCGGCATCTGCGATTTCAGGCCATAACGTTCATCAAATAGCGAGGCGCCGACTGACAACGTCATCGTCAGGTTGTCTGGCGCAATGTATGCGCCGAGGATACCGGAATCCATAGGGGGCAAACGCGGATTCGGCGTATCCGGCGCCGGCCCGCCCGTGGTCAGAAACGCAAATCGGGCGGTCAGCAAGCGGAACAAGCGTTCCAGATCAGCCTTATCGCTGGCGAGAACATCGAACGCCACCAGCATCATCGATGCCTGCTGTGGCGTCAGGATCCCTGCCTGATGCTGACCATAAAACGGCTGCGCTTCACTACGCGCATCGGGGGACAGCGTTCCCGGCGCACTTTGTGGTTTTTGCGCGTGGGCAACCGGACATCCACCCGCCAGCGCCAGCGCCCCACCCAGGGCGCCCATCCCTTTCAGTAAACGTCGGCGTGAAGGTTCGCTCACGCCGTTTTCATTATCTTGCTGCATTTTGCTTAATCCAGACCCAGAACACCGCGTAATTGCGACAAGTCTTCCGCCAGCGTCGTGATTGGCCCTTTCAGCGCATTGCGATCGGCGTCGGTCAGTTTGTCATAGGTTTCAAAACCGTCTTTGGTACGGTACTTGCTCAGAATGGTATCGACTTTTTTGAAGTTCACATCCACCTTCGCCAACAGCTCAGCATTGGATTTTTGTAACTGAGGGCGCAGGAGATCGACGATTTTCTGCGCGCCATCGATATTGGCCTGGAAATCCCACAGATCGGTATGGCTGTAGCGATCCTCTTCTCCGCTGATTTTGCTGGCAGCGACTTCTTCAATCAGTCCTGCTGCCCCGCCAACCACTTTTGACGGTGGGAAGGCCAGTTCGCTAATACGCGTTTGCAGGTCAAGAACATCGCGGTTTAATTGGTCGGCATACTTGTCCATGCCTTTGGTGGTGTTGTCGCCGAACAACGCTTTCTCCAGGCGGTGGAAGCCGGTGAATTTAGGATCGGCGGCTTTTTGCTCATAATCATCTTCACGCGCATCGATACTGCCGTCGAGATCGGAGAACAGTTCAGCAATCGGTTCAATACGCTCATAATGCTGACGGGTTGGCGCATACAGCGATTTCGCTTTTTCCAGATCGCCAGCTTTAATCGCATCGGTGAATGCTTTGGTGCCCGCAACCAGTTGTGCAGTTTCGGCTGTCACATAGGCTTTGTATTCGGTAATTGCGCCACTTAGGCTCAGCAGAGCATCGCCCTGCGCGGCATCCGCCGTTGCGCTACCTTTTACAATGAGTTTGCCTTTCGGGTTAGTCAACAGACCGCAGGTCATATCATATTCACCTGGCTGCAGGTTAGCTGTCATTTTCTGGCTAAAGCCCGGCGCAATGTTTTCACGTTCTTCAACCACCATAACCCCTTTAAGGATCTCCCACTCCAGCGCTTTCTGGCTGTGGTTCTGGATGATGAACTGCGTTTTCCCAGCGTTAACCGTGATCGTCATCGGCTCACACTGTTTGTCGTTAACCGTGACTTTCACCTGCGGAATATCGGCGGCTTGTGCAGAAAAAGCGGAGGCAAACAGCGCGGCAATACCCAACTGCAGCGCACTACGGCGAAAATTAAACGTCATGACCTATCCCTATAAATAAGTATGTTGTAACTAAGGAGTATTCTGCATCGCGTTTTTATCAGGGTGCGGTACGCGATGCCGTAGTGCCTGAACGCGGCGGCAGTGCAAACATAATCAATGCCGGAATCAGGTAGATAAACCAAATGGCGACTTCACTGACGCTCGGCGCTTCCTGATAGCCGAAAATACCTTCCATCAATGTGCCAAACAGCGAATGCGTTGAAAGCACGCTGCTCATGTCAAACGCCACATCCTGAAAATGATTCCATAACCCGGCTTCGTGGAACGCACGGATGGCCCCAGCAGCAAGACCAGCGGCCACCAGCAAAATGAACAGGCTGGTCCATTTGAAGAATGCCCCGAGGTTGAGGCGAATGCCGCCGAGGTAAATCAGGTAACCCAGTACCACCGCGGTGGCCAGCCCCAGCATCGCACCTAACGGTGGCCAAATGCCTACATCCTGCTGGAATGCCGCCAGCAGGAAGAACACCGATTCCAGCCCTTCACGGGCAACGGCAAAAAAGACCATCATCACCAGAGCCCAGCCGTGATGATTGCCGCGTTGCAACGCGTTATCGACAGCCTGTTCAAGCTGGACTTTGACGTTGCGCGAAACTTTACGCATCCAGAACACCATCCAGGTGAGGATCACCACGGCAATGACCGCCACGATGCCTTCAAACAGCTCCTGCTCCTTTTGCGGAAATTCACCGGTGGTTTCATTGATGAAAACGCCTAACGCCAGGCATAACGCCGCCGCCAGCAGAACACCAATCCACATCACACCAATCCATCGACCACGCTGAGTCCGTTTCAGGTAGCTGGCAATCAGGCTGACTATCAGCGCGGCCTCTAACCCTTCGCGCAACATAATAAGAAATGGAACAAACATGCGAAGAACCCTTAAACGTTATTCTCAGTCAATTGATGAAAAGAAAAGTAAATTACAGTGATAGTGATTATCATTACAGTAAAGAAAAACTCAAGCAGAATGTTTTGAGAATGATGACTTAATGTAAACAGTTAGGCGGGTAACGATTAGGGCGGTTTTGCAGCGGGGACAAATAAAAAAGCCCGCACGCGGCGGGCTTAAGGAGCGAGGCGGATTACTCTGCCTGTAAACGCGATGGCGGAGCTGTGTGATAATGCGCATCAGCCTCGGCAAAACGTTGCTGCATAGCGGCTGAAGGCGCTTTACCCAACAGGCTGAAGACCACAATACCGATACTGCCGAAAATAAAGCCCGGGATGATTTCATACAGACCCAACCAGGCAAACTGCTTCCAGACGATTACCGTCACCGCACCGATAAGCATCCCGGCCAGCGCGCCGTTACGCGTCATACGCGACCACATTACGGAGAACAGAACCACCGGACCAAACGCCGCGCCAAAGCCGGCCCAGGCGTAGCTTACCAGACCAAGCACACGGTTCTCCGGGTTCGCCGCCAGCGCGATAGACACCAGCGCCACAACCAGCACCATGATGCGGCCAATCCATACCAGCTCTTTCTGGCTGGCATTTTTACGCAGGAACGCTTTATACAAGTCTTCGGTGATTGCGCTGGAACACACCAGCAGCTGGCAGCTCAAAGTCGACATCACCGCAGCGAGGATCGCAGACAGCAGAATACCGGCAATCCACGGGTTGAACAGGATTTGCGCCAGTTCAATAAACACGCGTTCGGCGTTCTGGTTAACGGCACCGGCAAGCTGTGGGTTGTTGTTAAAGTAAGCGATACCAAAGAAGCCAACGGCAACTGCACCTGCCAGACACAGGATCATCCAGGTCATACTGATGCGGCGAGCATGAACAATGCTATGGTGAGAATCAGCCGCCATAAAGCGCGCCAGAATATGCGGCTGCCCGAAGTAGCCCAGACCCCAGCCCATCAGGGAAATAATGGCAACAAAATTCAGCCCTTTGAACATGTCCACGTTCTCAATGCTCTTTTGTTTAATCACTTCCAGCGAATCGTCAAACCCACCCACGCCAATGACTACCATTACCGGCGTCAGGATCAGGGCGAAGATCATCAGGCTGGCCTGGACGGTATCGGTCCAGCTTACCGCCAGGAAACCACCGATAAAGGTATAAATAATCGTCGCGGCCGCCCCCGCCCACAGCGCTGTTTCGTAACTCATGCCAAAGGTGCTTTCAAACAGACGCGCCCCTGCCACAATACCGGAAGCACAATAGATGGTGAAAAACAGCAGAATAACCAGCGCGGAGATAATACGCAGAATACGGCTTTTATCTTCAAAGCGACCGGTAAAGTAATCCGGTAACGTCAGCGCATTGTTATTGTATTCGGTATGCACGCGTAAACGTCCGGCCACCAGTTTCCAGTTGATCCACGCACCCAAAATAAGGCCAATAGCGATCCAGCTTTCTGAAATCCCCGACAGGAAAATCGCGCCAGGCAGCCCCATCAGCAACCAGCCGCTCATGTCAGATGCCCCGGCGGATAACGCGGTCACGAATGGACCCAGACTGCGTCCACCCAGAATGTAATCGTCAAAGTTTTTGGTTGAACGCCATGCAATAAACCCTATCAATATCATGCCGAAAATATAGACACAGAATGTCACTAACATCGGTGTGCTAATAGCCATCAAAACTCTCCAAAATTATGTATCAGCAATGCCGTGGCTTGCCGTTTTATTACCCTGCCGGAACGTGGCAAAGATATCTATGTTTACCAGGGCGACCGTATCCTGCCGGAAGCGATGGTCATTCACAATCGATTTAACACACCATTTACATCAAATTTAATCCAGAGTAGATAGCATTTTTCTGTAGGTTGCACTCTCTCACACTTTTTTCGGTTGCACCTTTTAAAAGTGTTAACTACCGCAGAGAAAAAGATTCGGCAACTTTTATAGCCCCCGTCAAAACACTCACGTTTATTAACATTTCATTCATTTCCAAGCTTGCAAACCAAGTCACATTTAACACGGTTGCACAAAGTTGCAACATAGTGGATATTTCTCGGTAACTATCAGACCCGTATTTCAGTACAACAGGAGTAAACGGCATGGGAACCACCACGATGGGGGTTAAGCTGGATGACGCCACTCGCGAGCGTATTAAAACAGCAGCATCACGAATCGATCGCACGCCACATTGGCTGATCAAACAAGCCATTTTTAATTATCTCGAAAGACTGGAAAATGACGACGCGCTTCCTGAACTACCGGCCCTGCTGGCGGGTGCTGCGAATGAGGGCGATGAGTCGACCACGTTGCAAAATGAAGCGCATCAGCCTTTCCTGGAATTTGCCGAACAGATCCTGCCGCAGTCAGTTTCTCGCGCGGCAATCACTGCCGCATACCGCCGCGCCGAAACCGACGCCGTACCGATGCTGATGGAGCAGGCTCGTCTGCCGCAGCCTATCGCCGAGCAGGCGCATAAGCTGGCATACGATCTGGCAGACAAACTACGTAACCAGAAGACCGCCAGCGGTCGCGCCGGGATGGTACAAGGTTTATTGCAGGAATTCTCCCTTTCTTCACAGGAAGGCGTCGCGCTGATGTGTCTGGCCGAAGCCTTGCTGCGTATTCCAGATAAAGCGACCCGCGATGCGTTAATCCGCGACAAGATCAGCAACGGTAACTGGCAGTCGCACATTGGCCGCAGCCCGTCTCTGTTCGTCAACGCGGCGACCTGGGGGCTGTTGTTTACCGGTCGTCTGGTTTCAACGCATAACGAAGCCAGCCTCTCACGCTCACTCAACCGTATTATCGGCAAGAGCGGTGAGCCGCTGGTGCGTAAAGGCGTCGACATGGCCATGCGCTTGATGGGCGAGCAGTTTGTCACCGGGGAGACTATCGCTGAAGCGCTGGCTAACGCGCGTAAACTGGAAGAAAAAGGCTTCCGTTACTCCTATGACATGCTGGGCGAAGCGGCCCTGACCGCCGCCGATGCACAGGCTTATATGGTTTCGTACCAGCAGGCGATCCACGCCATTGGTAAAGCCTCTAACGGGCGCGGTATCTACGAAGGGCCAGGTATTTCCATCAAGCTGTCGGCACTGCATCCGCGTTACAGCCGTGCGCAGTACGATCGCGTGATGGATGAACTCTATCCTCGTCTGAAATCGCTTACTCTGCTGGCACGTCAGTACGACATCGGCATTAATATCGACGCCGAAGAGGCTGACCGACTGGAGATCTCCCTCGATCTGCTGGAAAAACTGTGCTTTGAACCCGAACTGGCAGGCTGGAACGGGATCGGTTTTGTTATCCAGGCCTACCAGAAGCGCTGCCCGTATGTTATCGACTACCTGATTGACCTCGCCACGCGCAGCCGCCGCCGCCTGATGATCCGTCTGGTTAAGGGTGCCTACTGGGATAGCGAAATTAAACGTGCCCAGATGGACGGTCTGGAAGGTTATCCGGTCTACACCCGTAAGGTGTACACCGACGTTTCTTACCTGGCCTGTGCGAAAAAACTGCTTGCCGTACCGAATCTGATCTACCCGCAGTTCGCCACCCACAACGCCCATACGCTGGCGGCGATTTATCAGTTAGCCGGTCAAAACTACTATCCGGGTCAGTACGAATTCCAGTGCCTGCACGGCATGGGCGAACCGCTGTATGAGCAGGTCACCGGCAAAGTTGCGGATGGCAAACTGAACCGTCCATGCCGCATTTATGCACCGGTCGGCACGCACGAAACGCTGCTGGCGTACCTGGTGCGTCGTCTGCTGGAAAACGGCGCCAACACCTCGTTCGTCAACCGCATTGCCGACACGACCCTGCCGCTGGATGAACTGGTTGCCGATCCGGTCGAGGCTGTTGAAAAACTGGCGCAGCAAGAAGGTCAGGCCGGTTTGCCGCATCCGAAGATTGCCCTGCCGCGTGATCTGTACGGTAAAGGCCGCGAAAACTCAGGCGGGCTGGATTTAGCTAACGAACATCGTCTGGCCTCGCTGTCCTCTGCCCTGCTCAACAGCGCGCTACAAAAATGGCACGCTAAACCCATTCTGGAGCACCCGGTTGCTGACGGCGAAATGACGCCAGTCGTTAACCCAGCCGAGCCGAAAGACATTGTCGGTTACGTGCGTGAGGCGACTCACGCTGAAGTAGAACAGGCGTTACAGAACGCAGCGAATAACGCGCCGATCTGGTTCGCCACACCGCCACAAGAGCGCGCCGCCATTTTGCATCGTGCCGCCGTTCTGATGGAAGGTCAGATGCAGCAGTTGATTGGCATCCTGGTACGCGAAGCGGGTAAAACCTTCAGCAACGCCATTGCGGAAGTACGCGAAGCGGTAGACTTCCTGCATTATTATGCCGGTCAGGTTCGCGATGATTTCGATAATGAAACCCATCGACCATTAGGACCGGTGGTTTGTATCAGCCCATGGAACTTCCCGCTGGCCATTTTCACCGGGCAGATTGCCGCCGCGCTGGCGGCGGGTAACAGCGTGCTGGCAAAACCGGCGGAACAAACCCCGTTAATTGCCGCCCAGGGCATCGCTATTTTGCTCGAAGCGGGTGTACCGCCGGGCGTGGTGCAACTGTTGCCTGGTCAGGGTGAAACCGTCGGGGCGCAGCTCACTTCCGATGAGCGCGTACGCGGCGTCATGTTTACCGGCTCAACGGAAGTCGCCACGCTGTTGCAACGCAATATTGCCACCCGCCTTGATGCTCAGGGGCGTCCAATCCCGCTTATCGCCGAAACCGGTGGGATGAACGCAATGATTGTCGACTCCTCCGCGTTGACGGAACAGGTCGTGGTCGACGTTCTGGCTTCAGCGTTTGACAGCGCCGGACAGCGCTGCTCCGCGCTGCGCGTCCTGTGTCTGCAGGACGATGTAGCCGACCATACGCTGAAAATGCTGCGCGGCGCGATGGCGGAATGTCGCATGGGTAATCCAGGTCGCCTGACCACGGATATTGGGCCGGTAATTGATGAAGAAGCCAAAACCAATATTGAGCGCCATATTCAGGCCATGCGCGCCAAAGGACGCCCGGTGTTTCAGGCCGTGCGCGAAAACAGCGACGATGCGCGTGAATGGCAAACCGGTACCTTTATTGCTCCGACGCTGATCGAGCTGGAAAGCTTCGACGAATTACAAAAAGAGGTGTTTGGTCCGGTACTGCACGTCGTGCGCTACACCCGTAACAATCTGGGCAACCTGATTGAGCAAATTAATGCCTCCGGCTACGGCCTGACGCTGGGCGTACACACTCGTATCGATGAAACCATCGCCCAGGTCACAGGATCGGCACACGTGGGGAACCTGTACGTTAACCGCAATATGGTCGGTGCCGTTGTCGGCGTGCAGCCATTCGGTGGCGAAGGCTTGTCTGGTACCGGGCCAAAAGCAGGTGGACCGCTGTATCTGTATCGCCTGCTGGCTAACCGCCCGGAAAATGCGTTAGGCATTACGCTTGCCCGTCAGGATGCAGACTACCCGGTCGATGCGCAGCTTAAAGCTGCACTCGTTCAGCCGCTGGAAGCACTCAGCGAATGGGCAACCGATCGACCCTCGCTGCATGCGCTCTGCCAGCAGTTTGGCGAACTGGCGCAGGCCGGTACTCAGCGTCTGCTGCCAGGACCCACTGGCGAGCGGAATACCTGGACGCTGTTGCCGCGTGAACGCGTACTGTGTATCGCCGATGATGAACAGGACGCGCTGGTACAGGTTGCCGCCGTGGCTTCCGTTGGTAGCTTAATCCTGTGGCCAGATGATGCGTTCCATCGTGAACTGGCAAAACGTCTGCCAGCCGCCGTCTCCGGGCGCATTCAGTTTGCCAAAGCGGACAACATCACTACACAGCCGTTTGATGCCGTTATTTTCCACGGCGATTCCGATCAACTGCGTTCACTGTGCGAAGCGGTAGCTGCCCGCGAAGGGGCGATTGTATCAGTCCAGGGTTTTGCCCGTGGCGAAAGCAATATTCTGCTGGAGAGGCTGTACATTGAACGCTCCCTGAGCGTCAATACCGCCGCTGCCGGGGGGAACGCCAGCCTGATGACAATCGGCTAAGGTTGTGGTTAATTAAGGCTCCGGTAACGGGGCCTTTTTTTATGGATCCAGAGGGAAGCATGAAACGAATCGTACTGACATGTGCAACGCTGCTGTTGAGCGGCCAGGCGCTGGCGGATGACTGCGCCAACGCGAACACTCAGATTGAGCTGAACACCTGTGCGGCAGAGCAGTTTAAGGCGGCCGACACCAAACTTAATGACACTTATCAGAATGCGCTTAAGCGCGCCGCCCCGACCCAGCGCGATTTACTGAAAAAAGCGCAAATCTCGTGGATAACCCTGCGCGATGCGGACTGCGCGTTAATCAGTTCCGGCACCGAAGGCGGTAGCGTCCAGGCGATGATTTCCAGCCAGTGTCTGACGGATAAAACCAACGAGCGTGAAGCGTTTCTCGCCTCACTTTTGCAGTGTGAAGAGGGCGATTTAAGCTGTCCGTTACCGCCTGCCAGTTAACGCACGCGGATCCCTTCAATAATCATCCGCTGCACGCTCTCCACCGTTTGGTTAAAAAAGGCTTCATCACGCAGCGTTGCGCCCGTTACCGCCTCAACCTGTGGGGCAAAGTCGGCGTAGTGCTGGGTTGAAGCCCAAATCATAAAAATCAGATGATGCGGATCGACCGGAGCCAGTTTCCCACTTTTGATCCAACCGGCAATCAGCGCCGATTTCTCATCAATTAGCGTTTTGAGATCGCCCGTTAATTCAGCCATCAATAAAGGCGCACCTGCCAGCATCTCCATACAAAATAGCCGTGAAGCCTGAGGGTAATCGCGCGACACTTCCAGCTTAAGGCGAATGTATTCTTTAATGGCCACCAGCGGCGCAAAGTCTTCGCGAAAAGCCTTCAACGGAGCCAGCCAGACGTCGAGGATTTGCCGCAAAACGGCAATATAGAGCACCTCTTTTGACGGGAAGTAATAAAGCAGATTCGTTTTTGACACACCCGCCTGCTCAGCGACCTGTTCGAGACGCGTGCCGTGGATCCCATATTGGGAGAAGATATTTAATGCCGCGGTTAATATGGCCTGGCGTTTTGCACTGACGGCCTGCGAGCGCTTACCTGTTTTTTTCTCTGCGCGTTGGACCATGCGCCCTCTCCTTCTTGTGAGGGCGTCAGCATACCAAATCACGCGGTGAATGGTTAAATTAAAGCGACTCCGGCGGTGCCTCTTGCACTCCCCCTTTTTTCTTTTTGAACTTCAGTTCGCTGACCAGCACGCCAACAATAATGAATGCTGCGCCGAGCAAAGCCAGTAGCGGTAAGCGCTCCCCCGCAAGGCGACCAAAGATCCCCGCCCACACCGGCTCACCGGTATAAATGACCGTCGCGCGCGTCGGCGAAACGCTGCGCTGTGCCCAGTTCATGGTGACCTGAATAATCGCACTGAAAATCCCCAATCCCAGCGCCACCACCAGCAATCCCGTAGACATCGGCGGCACGGACTCTCCGGCCGGAGCCATGGCAATAAACGCCACTATCGAAGCGGTTGCCAGTTGTACCACCGTTACCCGCCGCACATCCACTTTTCCCGCCCACGCGCTAATCAGGATAATTTCTGCCGCAATCGCCACCGCGCCGGCGAGGGTGATCCACTCTCCTTCACCTAAAGCCAGCAAATTGCCTCCTGGTCCGGCGAGAAAAATCAACCCGATAAAGGCCAGCACAATGCCGACACACGGCATCAGGCCGGGCATACGCCCCAGACACAGCCATTGTAAAAGCGGGACCAACGGTACGTACATCGCGGTAATAAACGCCGATTTACTGCTGGGAATAAACTGTAGCCCCCAGGTTTGCAGACTATAGCCCAACGCAATTGCGATACCGATCGCAACGCCTGCTTTGACTTCCAGCCACGTCAGTTTATGCAATGTGCGTAGTGACAAAAGCGCGACCGCCAGCGCAGCGGTGGCAAAACGCACGCCGACAAAGAAAAAAGGTCCGCTCAGGGTAACGGCATATTGCACGGCCAAAAACGTGCCACCCCAGAACATAGTGATCACAATGAGGATCGCTTCCTGAGGTTTAACAGAGAAGGAATAACGAGAAAGTAATGACATGAGACACCCGATTAACTGAATGTCGTTAGTCTGCGTTGCGTTTTGTTACAGTTCAACCTTGCAGACAAAAAAAACCGCCGGAAGAAACCGGCGGCGGTGGGTGGCTACGTAACGTCTGACTCTGATCCTCAGCCGTCACGGCATATCTGACAGCTAGCCCGGCAATTACGATTTGTTGTTGCCGTGGCTATTTTTGCCCCCTTTTTTGCCTGCCTCTGAAGCGCGTTGCGGGTCATTCTTAAAGTTGCCCCCGCTGTGCTGGCCACCTTTTCGACCTGCTTCTGATGCTCTTTCGCGATCTTCCGCAAAGTTGCCGGAACCGCCTCGATGGTTTGCCATTACTGACCTCCGTCATTGATTAGACATCATATTGCATAGGTACTGAGGAGTGATACCTCACGCAGCGTTACGGGCGATACCCTGAAAATAACTGCGTGGGATTAAGCATAGTGAAGCGTGGCCTGAGCAGCCGCTAACTGTAATATCCTGCAACAGGATTGGCGGTGATAGAGAAATAATCACAGCAAGAAATCAATAAGTCTTTCTTATGACTACCAAATTCCACCTGGTTAAATATGTATCATTTTGCAACAAGAGAAGTTGTTATAAAAATTGTTATAAATCAAAGAAGTGATTGTGAAATTTGCACTCCTGACAGTACGTCATATCTTTAAAGGTAGGTAGCGAGTCGCTACGGACACGGTTAACTCGAGGAGTAGTGTAAAATGGCAAAAGTTCTGGTGCTTTATTATTCCATGTACGGACACATTGAAACTATGGCCCATGCAGTCGCAGAAGGCGCAAATAAGGTTGATGGCGCGGAAGTGATTATTAAGCGCGTACCAGAGACCATGCAGCCGGAGATTTTCCTCAAAGCTGGCGGCAAAACACAAAACGCACCAGTCGCAACCCCGCAAGAACTGGCAGATTACGATGCCATTATTTTTGGTACCCCCACACGCTTTGGCAATATGTCCGGTCAGATGCGCACCTTCCTCGACCAGACTGGCGGGCTGTGGGCTTCAGGCGGCCTGTACGGCAAACTCGCCAGCGTATTCAGCTCGACAGGAACCGGCGGCGGTCAGGAACAAACCATTACATCAACCTGGACTACGCTTGCTCACCATGGGATGGTGATTGTGCCTATCGGTTACGCGGCGCAGGAGCTGTTTGATGTTTCTCAAGTTCGCGGCGGTACCCCTTACGGCGCAACCACCATCGCCGGAGGCGACGGCTCTCGCCAGCCAAGTCAGGAAGAATTATCTATCGCCCGCTATCAGGGTGAATATGTCGCAGGTCTGGCAGTAAAACTCAACGGCTAATCTTCAACAGGAGGATTCGAATGCCAACTCAAGAAGCGAAAGCCCATCGCGTCGGCGAATGGGCAAGTCTGCGCAATACATCGCCGGAAATAGCCGAAGCCATTTTTGAAGTCGCGCATTATGACGAGAAACTGGCGGAAAAAATTTGGGAAGAAGGTAGCGACGAGGTGCTCATCAAAGCCTTTAAGAAAACAGACAAAGATTCGCTCTTTTGGGGTGAACAGACTATCGAACGCAAAAACGTCTAGCGCTCAGACTCCCCCGCGAACACGGGGGAGTTTTTCTTTTACTTAGCCGCCTCATTCAACACGCTGTCGAACTTATCTATCGGGCAAAAGCCATCCGCATCTATCGGACACCCTTTCAGCTCCAGCGTTACGCGCTGCGCCGGGGATTTCAGGGTCAGAACGTCAGCATTACGCAACTGCTGCGAGCTCTGATACACGTACTCGATTTTCATCAGATCACGATTCGCGTTGCTGTCATGCCAGCGCTGGAAGACAATCTTCCCGCCAATCGGCGTACGCTCGTTCTGATCGTGAAGCTGGTACGGTTTGAAATCCAGCGCGGTGAGCAGCGATGCGATGTTTGAGTCATGCCCCACCAGCACGGTTATTTTTGGCGCTTTTACGCGTTCAGTAACCAGCGCATTATCAATATACTTCACCAGCGGTTTGGCGACGTTCTGCGCCACTTCCGGGGAGGTGAACAGGCTGTCCTGATAGCCATTTTTCAGCTTCGACAGAACCTTCCACTGTTGATCGGATTTAATCTCGCCCCAGGCGACCTTATCCATCGGGAAGCCTTCGTAATATTGCAGCGTGAAGGCATCAACCAGCGAATTCCCGACCTTCAGCGGCCCCGAAACCCCAGGCTCCTGCTGGTATTTCGCGCTAAACGTATCTTTAGCATCGGTCAGGGAACACTGCTGTTTTTCTTTGCAGGACGGTGAGTCTTTGTAGTCGGTCATTTGCTCAAGCAACTGATAGCTGTCGTTGAGCTGCATTTGGCTACGCTCTTTCTCCATTGCCTGAACCGCCTGCTGGCTGAAGGCGGCGGAATCATCGGTGATCACCGGGTTAAAGGTGGGATCCATGGTGCCCATTTTTTCCTGATGATGGACCGGGACGTCGCAACCCGGGAAAGCACCGGTGACAAAGAACTGCGCCGTCGCGACCGTACGCTGCAGGCTGTTAGCATAGGTATAGACCGTACCCGGCGCCGGACATTCGCCCGATTTCACCATCCCCTGCTCTGCCAGCCACTCTCGCATATAGTGGCCCATATAGATTTCCAGCACGCCGCCTTTGGTGGTGAGTTGCCCGCCGGGGACATCCCATTCTGGCCATTGTTTGGGGGTGGACTGCTCAAGAACACTGCCATTATTGGCTAAAGGTGCGCGTAAGTTATGCCGACTCATCATCAATACTTGCTGAAGCTGATAGCCTTCCGGCGCGGTCTGCGCCTGCGCGGCGGTTGACATTAATACAGCCCCTGCCACGGCTGCGGCGATTAACGATTTATTCATCCCTACGACCTCTTGTTGTTATCAATCACAACAGAGTGTGACAGAAATATGACATATTTCCCGGAACGCTTTCGCAAAACGCACCATCTACGGTGTCGTTTTAATACCGAACTCGGTTTCTAATTTGCGAATGCCAAGCGGGGTGAAGGTGACGCGGCGACCACTCAGCTCCGTTTTTATCCATCGTTTTTCAATCAACCAGCGTAGCAGCGATGCGCCAAGCACGCCGCCGGGATGGTAACGTCGTTCACTCCAGTCCAGACAACCGCAGGTTAATTTCCGCCGCGATGCGCTCGCAGCCAGGACAATCCCCATTTGTGCCAGTTTTTCCTGCCCAAGAGACGTCAGCGTTTCACCATCCGGCGTTAACCACTGACGGGAAACCAGCGTATCGAACAGCCTCACCGCCACCTCGCCAGCGAGATGATCGTAGCAGGTTCGGGCATGTCGTAAGCCTGGCGGCGTCGTGATTTTTCGTGGCGTTGATGTAGCCCACGCCACGCCCATCAGACGCTCCAGCAGTTCAGCGATATCGGAGCCTGCAAGGCGAAAATAACGATGCCTGCCCTGCGCGAGCGTCACAACAAAACGTTGTTCACACAGACGCGCCAGATGCGCACTGGCGGTCGACGCTGACACATCCGCCACTGCGCTGAGCTCGGTCGCGGTCCAGGCGCGGCCATCCATCAGGGCGCACAACATTCGCGAGCGCGATTTATCGGCCATCGCCGCCGCGGTGAGCGCCATTCGCGACTCCAGAGCGCCCTCTTCCTCACTTAACATCACTGATGCCATAGCGACCTCTTTGACCCTGAATGTCTGAATTAACGATGCCATGAATGCGTTCTAAAGTCACCGCACAGCTCACACCGCACGCAGCATCATCTCGATACCCAACCCGACCAAACAAAACAGAAAACAGCGTTTAAACACGAGCGGAGAAATAACCCGTCGTACACGGGTTCCTAACCACTGACCAATCAGCGCAGGAACAATGGCCAAAGCCGATAAGCTCAACGACTGTACGGGCAGCGCGTTGTGCCACCACAGACCAAGCGCCAAAGCCAATGTCGAAAACGTAAAAGAGATCCCGAGCGCCTGAACCAGTTCATCTTTCTCAAAACCCAATGACTGGATCCAGGGCACGGCGGGCATCACAAATACACCGGTTCCGCCAGTCAATAAGCCAGTAACAAATCCTATGACGAGGGAGTACGGTTTTTCATGCTGCGGAGCCACTGCGATTTTCTTTCCGGCCAGCGTCCAGATAGCGTAAGCCACCAGCGCCACGCCGAGCGCAAACTGGGTACGGGTGGTATCGCCGCCGGTAATCCAGGCGCTGGCAAACAGTGTCGCCACCACCACCGTCAATAACATTGGCCACAGTCGTTTGACTAATTGACGCGTATTTCCGCCACCGCCAAACTGAAACAGATTGCTAATCAGCGAAGGCAACAGCAGCATGGCCGCCGCCGCAACCGGCGAAATAAGCGATCCGAGGATCCCCATAGCCACGGTGGGCAATCCCATACCAGTGACGCCTTTTACCATCCCGGCGAGGACAAACGTGGCGGCAATCATCATCACCAGAGCGGGCCCAAACGCTAACGAACTCGTCATGTTGCACTTTCCTGAAAAAGAGAAGATGACCCATTCTGGACGTTAATCGCGGTGCTCGCTTCGCCAGGCAACGAAATATGTCTTCCCTCTTACGGGTAATAATATAAAAAATGCCGGGTTTCCCCGGCACATTATCAGAACGTTTTTGCCCACCACAGCCGCAGCTTCATGCCCCAGTAGCTGGTCCAGCCGCTGGTTGTTGACACCACCCGACCTTGTGACACTACCACCAGCGTGGGCGTGACGCTAATCGCCCAACTGCGGGAGATTGCCCCGTTCGCATCATTGATGACCGGAAAGTCCACGCCTTTACGCGACAGCCAACGAGACACCTCAGCTTCACTGCCGGAGCGTAACGCAATGGTCATCACGTTTTCCCCTTCCGAACGCAGCCTGGCGACTTCCGGCGTCGTGAAGCGGCAAACGCCGCACCAGCTCGCCCAGAAATAAAGCAGCACCGGCTCGTCTTTGCTGAGCGCCGCCAGCGTGACGGTTTCACCATCCAGCGTTTGCAAAGGCGTGCTGTCAAAAGATCCAGGGAGCTGCGGCGCGCGCCAGACATCCATCAGCAGCATCGCCCCTGCCAACAGCGCCAGTAAGATCAGCCCTTCGCGCAGCCAGCGGCGCAGTTTACTGAGCATTGGCCGCCGCCAGCTTTTCTTTGACCACTTCCTCAAGGGTTTCCCACGGCACCGCACCGGGAATAAGCTCATCACCAATAATCGTTGCGGGGGTGCCCTGCACGCCCACCAGTCGCGCCAGTTGCAGGTTAGTGCTTAGCGTTTCAGCACTTTGGGCATCCAGCGTCACCGGACTGGCTCCCGATTTTTCCTGTGCCTGTTTGATACTGACGTCGGTATGGTAACCCTTTTTCTGCATCAGTTTTTCATGTAGCGCCAGAAACTGCTGCGGATGCTCAAGCCAGGTAGTCAGCACGGTCCGCGCCGCCAGTTCCGAACTTTCCCCTTTAAACGGCAGCGGTTTAATCACTACCGCCACGTCAGGATATTTCTGCACAATTTTTTCCAGCATGGGATCCAGTTGCTTGCAGTACGGGCAGTTGTAATCGGTGAAGTTTATCAGGGTCAGTTTCGCCTGCTTAGCGCCAATCCGTGGGCTGTTGGGATCGTTAAACAGGGCCTCCTGGATTAACGCTTCAATTTGCTTTTCCTGTTCCGGTGTAAACGGTGCAGGTTCTTTAGCTACGCTGACGGCAGAAAATAGGGTTAACAGCAGAACAATCATTATTTTCATGGGGTTACTCCTTTGGCGTCGGTCAACGTTTGCAATACCGCATCGCGGGTTAACAACGTTGGTAACGCCTGGCCTTCCGGCAGACCGGGGCCATAAATTTGGTTATACGGCACAGCAACCTGGCCGCGTTTTTTCAGAAATTCGGTGATGGCTTCAGAAGGGAGCGTCCAGTCGCCGCGCAGCGCCACTACATCCGGCTGTTGCAACGCGGCCTGTACGTCATCTTTATGCAACACGTTGTATTTGTTGACCTTACAAGTGATGCACCAGTCGGCAGTGACGTCAATGAACACACGCTTATGTTGCGCCAGCGCATCCTCAATCGCCTGCTCGCTAAGCGGTTGCCAGTTCACGCTTTCTTTAGCGCTAGCGTGTCCGGCCAGCCCTAAATGTGGGAGCAGCAACGTCGCAAGCCAGATAGCCGAACCCAGCATCATGACACCGAGAAGACGCCGCAAACTATTCATCCAGCGTCCCGGACGCGGCAAACGCAGCGCCAGACCGGGACGCAGAGCCACCAGCAGCCACGGCAAGCTCATCCCCAGGCCAAGTGCGATAAACAGTCCCCACAACGTTGGCAGCGAAGCGGTCAATGCCACCGCTACCGCTGTTCCCAGAAACGGGGCGCTGCACGGCGTGGCAAGCAGGGTCGCAAATGCGCCTTGCCAGAAATGTCCCGACAAGCCGTTGCCACCGCGAGTCGCCAGCGTGGTGGTCATCGCCGAAGGCAGGCGGAATTCAAACCACCCGAACAGGCTGGCGCTGAACGTCAGCATCACTACGACCATGACGCCAATGAACCACGGGTTCTGAAACTGGATCCCCCAGCCCAGCGCCTGATTGGTTAAACGTAGCACTGTCATCAATAGCGCCAGGGCCATAAAGGAGACCAGGATCCCGGCTACCGATGCGAGGAATTGACGGCGGATCTGGCGACGGCTTTTTTCCTCAACCAGCAAAATAGAGCCCAGTTTCATGCCGAGAACCGGTAACACACAGGGCATCAGGTTGAGGATCAAACCGCCCAGCAGCGCCATTAGCACCACCTGCCACAATGGGAGTGAGGCGTTCTCAATAACCGGGGCTTCGCCAATCGCAAGACGACTTTCCTGGGCAACACCGTTATCTGCCAGCACCAGCGTGACCGACTTACCGCGTAAATCCGGCGCGCCTTCCCCCCAACCGTCATGAACGGGTACCGTGGCGCGTAACGTCTCACCTGCGACGTGAATTTGCGGCATGCCAAAATCAGCATCATCAACGGCGTCCAGATACAGCCCAGGCGCAGTCCAGCCTCCCGCGCGGTAAGCCTCGACGACCAGCTCGCCGGCCCGTGCGCCAGCGCGCAAAGTATCGGTCAGGCCGCTGGCTAGCGGGATCTGCCCCATTGCCTGAGCATAGTCATGCGCAAAAGTCGGGTCCTGGGTCGTGGAGGTCACGGAAAAAGGAAAATCCGTCAACAGGCAAACGTTGCTACAGGTGGATAGCGTCAAAACACCGCTAAGCGTGGCGGGCGATCTGCCGCGCACAACCATCGGGAATGTCACATTATCGTGATAGCCCTGGGTTGTGATATTAGCGACCTCAAAGCGTGCAGGGGTTGGCCAGAACCAGTCGACCGCAGGCATTTCCCCTTGCCAGGCGATAGATGGCGCGACGCCTCCCTCGCCCGGCGAACGCCAGTAGGTTTTCCAGCCGTCCTCCAGTTTAACATCCAGCAACAGACGAGTTTCGCCGCCTGAGGACGTATCAGCGCGTAACCGCACGCTGGCGTGATCGTTATCGGGTGAACGCAGCCAGCCGGGTTCAGCCGCCCAGGATACGGGCAGCCATAGCAATAACAGACAGAGCAGCGCCTGCCTGAAAACAGTCATCATATATTTTCTCCGTGAATAATTATCTAACAGTCAGCAACGGCTGTTCTGTCATTCACGGAAGACGCAAAATCGCAGATGTACCCTTAGCGTAGGCGGCGAGATGGCTCGCGGTGGGAAAAAAGGCAGACGAAACGCCCGCACTGGCGCCAGCAGCGACAGCAGCAGACACAGCACCAGAATAGCGCCTTCGAACAGTACCGGGGGCGCCGCCAGTAATGATTTCGCGCTCAGTTCACAAGGGGTAACGGACGAGGCCTCATCGGTCTGCGCTTGTGCGCTTACGACCACGCTTGTGGCAACGGTGTCCATCTGCAACGCGTGCAGGCCCGCCATGCGTTGTGCGGTACAAACCATCACCACAACACATGCCAGACAGAGGAACCACCATCCCATCCGTTGACGTTTCGCCATTATACCCTCACTGATTGATGCGAGTTATCTTAACCACTCACCAGGTTTTGGCAACCTTTGCGCTGTAAAGTTATGTCCTGTCATCGGCAGGATATACCGCGATTTCAATCAGATTGAGATCGGGATCTCTGACATAAACCGAGCGAATCGGTCCCATCGCACCGGTTCGTGCAACCGGTCCCTCAACAATATCAATTCCGTGCGTTTGAAACGTGGCTATCACCTCATCCAGCGCACGCGTGGTGATAAAACACAAATCCAGCGCCCCCGGCGTTGGCGCGTGAGCTTTGGGTTCAAACTCTTTTCCCCGAATGTGGAGGTTAATTTTCTGATTGCCAAAGACGAAGGCTTTCCGCCCTTGCGCGAAGGTTTCCAGCCTCATCCCTAAAAGTTCGACATAAAAACGAACGCATGCCTCTTCATTATTGGAGGTCAATACCAGATGATCCAGGTGGTCAATCATAGCGATATCCATTTTGGTTGCTCATCACTGACACTTACCCTATTCATTCACACGCTACAAGAAAAAGAGAATCTTACGGCTGCGTTGACAGAACATAGCGCAACGCGTTGCGGCTCACGTTTTATAAATCAAATGATAATTAATCATATTTCCGTTTTTATTTATTACAATATAACATTGCCAAAGTAATTACGAAAATATCACGGAAGTGATCATTCACTATTTACGAAGAGTACCAAAGGATATTCGCAGAACAGTACATAAATACTGTCCCGCTACGTATTGATGCGTAAATGAAAGTAAGGGTCAGCGCATTTTTAGGTGATTATCGTATTATAGCCCGACGCAATGAAGAGCGTATTCATTCGCAGAAAATTTGTTTATTGAATGTTATTTAGAGTATATGGAAATGAAAAAATATTTATTACCCCTGATTGGGTTACTTTTTACCTTTTGCGCTCAGGCAGCACCATTTACCGACGGCAAAGAGTTTATCTCACTGGAAAAACCCGTCGCTTCAGCCCCGGCAGCGCTGAAGTTTTTCTCGTTCTATTGTCCTTCCTGCTATCAGTACGATGAAGTTTTTGAAATCACTGATAACGTGAAAAAAGTTTTGCCTGCTGACGTCAAACTCACCGAATACCACGTCGACTTTTTAGGCCCTCTGGGGCAAGACATGACGCACGCCTGGTCCGTCGCCATGCTGTTGAACGTGCAAGATAAAGTTAAACCGTTGCTTTTTGATGCCGTGCAGAAAAAACAAACCATTAAATCGGCGGACGATATTCGTAACGTATTTATCAGCGCGGGCGTCAGTGCCAGTGATTATGATGCCGCATGGAATAGTTTTGCCGTGAAATCACTAACCGCCAAACAGCAAGAAATGGCTAAAGCCGTAGATTTAACCGGGGTGCCCGCCATTTTTATCAACGGTAAATATATGATCAATCCGAAAGGACTGAAATCTGATGACCTTAACGCGTTCGTACAAAACTATGCTGATACGGTCCGCTTCCTGATCACTAAATCCTGATGTTTAGCTAATCTCACTATTCGCACCACACAACAGACGCCATAACGTTAAAAAGCGCTGTTGGTGGTGCAACGCCCGCATCGTTTATAGCAATATCCTCCCTTCCCGGTTGGCATTCTCTGTTATCAGGATTACCCTAAACTTAGCGGTGATACCTGTTGTCAGGGTTCACCTTCTGCAAGTGTTGATTTACACGAGAGAACGCTATGGAATTAAAGGATTATTACGCCATTATGGGCGTGAAACCGACAGACGATCTCAAGACAATCAAGACCGCCTATCGTCGACTCGCCCGTAAATATCATCCTGATGTCAGCAAAGAGACTGACGCGGAGGCCCGGTTTAAAGAGGTTGCTGAAGCCTGGGAAGTCCTGAGTGATGAACAGCGACGCGCCGAGTACGACCAGTTGTGGCAGCACCGCAACGACCCACAGTTCAACCGTCAATTCCAACAAGGAGAGAATCAACGCTATAACGCCGAAGATTTCGACGATATCTTCTCCTCCATTTTTGGTCAGCATGCGCAACAGTCTCGCCAGCGTCATGCCAGCCGCGGGCACGATATTGAAATTGAAGTCGCCGTATTCCTCGAGGAAACGCTTACTGAGCATAGCCGCACGATCAGTTACACCCTGCCGGTTTACAATGCGTTCGGCATGGTCGAACGTGAAATTCCTAAAACGTTGAATGTGAAAATTCCGGCCGGCGTCGGTAACGGTCAGCGTATTCGTCTGAAAGGCCAGGGCACCCCCGGTGAAAACGGCGGGCCAAACGGTGATTTGTGGCTGGTGATTCATATCGCGCCACATCCGCTGTTCGATATCGTTAATCAGGATCTGGAAGTGGTCGTTCCCCTGGCGCCGTGGGAAGCCGCGCTGGGCGCGAAAGTAACCGTTCCGACGTTAAAAGAGAGCATCCTGCTGACCATTCCTGCGGGCAGCCAGGCCGGGCAGCGGTTACGCATTAAGGGCAAAGGTCTGGTAAGTAAAAAACATACCGGCGATTTGTATGCGGTGATCAAAATCGTCATGCCGCCGAAACCTGACGACGCCAGCGCCGCCCTGTGGCAGCAGCTGGCGGATGCACAAAAGACCTTTGATCCGCGCAAAGAGTGGGGGAAAGCATAATGGCTAACGTCACCGTCACCTTTACTATTACCGAGTTTTGTCTGTACACCGGTGTGTCAGAAGAAGAGCTACATGAGATTGTCGGCTTAGGGGTGATAGAACCTCATGAAGACGAGACTTTTGACGATCATGCGCTGACCGTCATGCGTCGCGCGATACGCCTGCGTCAGGAGTTGGAACTTGACTGGCCGGGAATTGCCGTTGCGCTGACGTTGCTGGAAGAGAACGCTCAACTGCGGCAGGAAAACCGCCTGCTGCGCCAGCGACTGTCTCGCTTTATCAGCCATCCTTAGTGTGTCAAGGCCAGCATGGTGCTGGCCCTTTTATTATCTGCAACCCGCTCTTAATGACATTGCGCAGCAGATGGCATACAGTCAGCGATAAGAATTATCTCAAACAATAAGACGTTGAGCCATGCAGCTTAAGCCCCTCACAAAAGGTCGTTTTCACAATATCTGGCAGCAAGATGATGCCTTAATTGAGAAGATATTCCAGGAGTTGCTCTCTGAAACACAGATTATCCAGGAAGATGACTATCTTTACCGCCAGGGACAGGTAGTCGATCGACTAATCATGGTGCAGTCAGGAAGAATTTCTCTGCGTTATAGCGCGGAGAATGGTCGCCGTTTTCAACTGGGAGCAATGGAATGTGATGAGCAACTGTTTGGCGAAATGGAGTTTTTTACCGGGTATCGTTGCCAGCTTGATATCGTAGCCGAAGAACCGCTGACCGTGGCGGTATGCAGCTGTGACCGTCTGGAGGAAGCGCTGAACCAGCACCCCAGACTGGCGATATTTTTCGCCAGCGCAATGGCCGTTGATTATCAGGATATGCTGGAAATCTTCCTGCACCGGATGCTCTATCCTATCGTACATAACGTAGCGTATGACCTGTATCGCCAGCATCAGGACAAGCAGCCAATGGATGGTTTTCATAAAAAATACCAGGAAGCTGAGCGATTCGGCACCACCGACCGGGTCTATCGGCGGGCGGTGAAAGCGCTGACGGATGCCGGACTGGTAACACGTACGAAGCAAGGACTGGAGATTAAGGATCTGGATGGGCTGCGTAAATTTCTCGGCAATGACATCATTGACTGACACACCAACCCTGGCAAACGGAGCATTGGTGTGTCATTTCAGCGCAATCAGAACTTATAGGTGAGGTTGAAATAGTGACCCAGCCCGGTGGTACGCCCTGCTCCACCGTGGTTTTCCATCAATGCCATGTTGCGGAAATATTTTAAGCCATAACCTACCGCATAATGCTCTGAATGCCAGTAGATGCCGTTATACCATTCAATCGCGTTATTGCTATATAACGGCTGGTTAGCAATCTTGTTCGCGGCGAACTGGTAGTCAAAGTAACCCTGATAGTTCAAATAACTGCCGTTGGCGAACGTATAGAACGGCGTCGACCAGTTGGTCGAGAACATGTAACCATCCCACTTGCCTTCGTTATCTGCACCGTAATTTTCACGTACATAGTGCGCATAAATGTTCATTCCCACCAGACCAAACCACGGCACTTTAACATCCGTGCCGAGACCAACGTAATGCTCAAATAATTCCCGGTCACCAATGTTATTTACCGTTGCGATATAGAATTCGTTAAATGGCCCAACGGATAAATCTTTATTAAAAATGGCGTCGAGGGAAAAACGTGGAGATATCTTGGCAAAGAAGTTATCTCCCCCGTGACGATCGTCCTGCTCGCGATCCAAAATATCAAAGAAATCCACATAACCATACAGATCGATAATCCCGGATCGTGCGCCAAACTCCAGCTCAAGATAGGTGTCATTACGAATACCATAAGGCACTTTCGCATCCACACTTTGCATTAAGTTCATCTGCATCCAGTTAAAATCATTTTTGCGGATGTTGCCATCGGCATAATCAGCCGCAAGCGCTTGCGTACAGCACATCGCAATTACCGCACCCAGAACTGTTTTTTTCATCATTGATTTATTTTTCTTCAGCATTTTCAATTCCTTTGAGCAAGGTTGAGTGTCGTCCCACCAGATAAATGGCGTGTCGGCGGGCTATCTAATTAAAGAGGTAAGCGTTATTACTGTGTTTAATTACGTTTGAGTTTTAATGTACCCATCAACATAATAAAGATAATTAAATACAACACCGGTATTGCGTACATAATTTTCTGCAATCCCATAGTTTTTTCCATTAGCGCACTGATCGCCGGACTAAACATGGCGCCAGCACTACCGCTAATTAAAATATAAGAAACGTTCTGGCTACTCGCGCGCTTCACGAAAGAAACCCCGTAGGCAATAAAGGAGTTATACAGCGCTGCGCAGACAAACCCGTAACTATAGGCCAGATAATCAAGCCCGGAGATATTTTCCTTCGTGACAATGATGGTGGTAATAACGCAAGCTAACAAAATAATGCTAAGCAAGAAATAATGTATCTTTACGCGGGAAACAATAACGGTTGAGACTAACGCGCCGACCAGCGCAGCACCCCAGTATTGCGTAATAATATTACCTGCTTCTTCGAAGGGAATACCAAATTTGTTCTTCACAAATAATGGTGCCCAGGTCAGGAAGGTATACAGCGCCAACATACCTAAGAACAGGCCAATGCCTCCGCTGATAATCCCTGGATTCCACTCGGATTTCACCGGGTCTGCGCTATCCGCTGCAGGAGCCGTTTCACAGGCGGTAAAGCGGGTGAGAGCCACAACGCCCAGCGTCAGTAAGGCCACTATGCCTACGCTCAGATAGCTGTAACTCCACGACATATTGTGCGTCAGGGCGAAGGTGGTAATCAGCGGGAAAACTACGCCCGCGACGTTAAAGGTGGCGTCCTGCACCACCAGCATCGTACTTTGAATGCGATCCTGCCAAACCGAAACCACGATCGTTCCGGCCACGCACAGACCAATCCCGCCGCAGAAACCCACCAGGGTCATGGCGACCATCACCGGCCATAAGCCAGGGCTTAAGTGCATTGCCAGAGCGCAGAGGAACACTATCGAATAGATAATGAGCGTCATACGCTTAACGCCGATTTTCTCAATCAGGAAAAAGGCGGCAATGGTCCCAGCTAACGCCCCACCGTTAAGCAACGAAAATATCGAGGCGACGGTATTCACATCGGCACTGTAGCGTACTGCAATCGGTTCAATTAGCATGCCAAACTGACTGGCAAATCCTGCCATAATAAAATTTGCCAGAAAACTAATCAGCGTAAGTGCTATTTTATTCTTCATATAATGCCATCTCTGATTGGTTCATTTAAATGCTGATGCTAAGCCGTAACAGCTGTATTTAGCGCCAGCTCTATCATATTTTTAAAGGTTAACTGCCGTTCTTCCGCCGTTGTTTCTTCTCCTGTCAGGCAATGATCGGATACGGTTAATATAGCCAACGCTTCAATATTAAACTGATGCGCTAAAGCGTATAACCCTGCCACTTCCATATCCACACCCAGCACACCAAACTTTTCCAGTGCAGGTATTAAATTTTCGTCAGGATCGTAATAAAGATCGCCACTGAAGACATTGCCGACTTTAACGTCAATACCGGCCTTCTGCGCCAATGCCCACGCCTGCTGCAATAATGGAAAATGGGCAGATGTCGCCATCGTGTAGCCCGCGCTACGTTTTAAATTTGTGACGGAATCCGTTCCGGCGGCGATGGCAAGAATAATATCTCGCATTTTGACATGATGTTGTGTTGCCCCCAGACTGCCGACACGAATAATTCTCTGTACACCGAAATCATGTACCAGTTCATGAGCATAAAGCGTCATTGACGGTATACCCATGCCATGTCCCATCACCGAAACAGGTTGCCCAAAATAAAGACCGGTATAGCCCAGCATATTGCGTACATTGGTGACTTCGCGGTAATCCATTAGATAATTTTCGGCAATAAACTTAGCGCGAAGCGGATCGCCCGGCATAATAACGGTTGGCGCAAAATCACCCGCTTTAGCATTAATATGTGCAGTCATAACAATTCCTGAATTATGGGTATTGAAGATATGCAGGGATTGTAACCAGCGGTTTGCAGAGGATTGAGGACAAAAGTCCTGCTCAGAGGATCGGCCTCTCATTTCTGAGAGTTAGTGTTGCGGGCAGATGGAAAAGCAGAAAACGGCGTCCCCGCCGCGCAGGCAGGGAAAGCGCGCAGGACTATCAGGATTTATCGTTCTGTCTGCACAATAGAGCGGTGTAACGAGTATTCACTTTCCCGCTACGCTTACCATCTGGCCCGAAATAGCGATCGTTTCTACACAGACGCTCGGTGCCGGGCTGGTTAGTCCGGTCGTTGCTGCATATGCTGACAATGGCAAGACGCTCATCGCTAGCGAGATGCTAACTTTTATCATCGTGTTGTCCTTATCTCATTTTGCTTGCGCCGGATAATAGTCCCAACAATGACATATTTAACTAAAGAGTTGTAAATATTTCGGTAAGATTAAATTTTTTATATGCTTTTTCTTTTATAGTGCCATTCGATATCAACGTGCTCATTTCAGTGACAAAATTTATAATATCATCACACTTGCTGTTATCGGGTAAATCGGTGTAATTATAGTTCCACCATTTTATTTTTAACAACTGTTCAATAATATCTGACTCAAATCTGTATTTGATAATTTTCGCAGGAACCCCTGCGACAATAGCATATGGAGGCACATCTTTAGTAACAACGGAATTTGCTGCAACAACAGCACCATCACCAATTGAAATACCACCTTTTAAAACGACATCATTGCCAATCCAGACATCATTACCAATCGTTGTATTTTTAGGCTTTGTAATAAATGGTTTCAATACCCAGTTTTGTCCGAACTCGTTGGCAGCATATTTATCAAACTCGCCATTATAAGTAAGCATATGAGTTGTAAAACGATTCATAGGATGGTTCCCTCCCATGATTTTTACGTTTGATGCAATACTACAAAATCTTCCGATATTTACATTACCCGGAAAATAACAGGTTGGAAATGAAAACGCACCAACGCTAGAAAAACTTTTTACTGGCATTGTGGAATATTGTTCAGCAATAACATCAGCTTCAATTCTAATTTTGTCACCTTTCGAGAACAGTAACAAATTTCTTTCTTTATAAACTTTCTTACCTCTATGATTCAAAAAGATATCGTTATCCATGCAAAATTCATAGTGCTTCCGAGTCCATCTAAAAACAAAAACTTCATTTGTGTCTTCTGAAAAATTATAGAGTCTGATTTTCATACTGTTATTATCTGCTTTTATTTGAAAATGTACGATTAGATTAAAGATACTCTAAACCCTAACCTTAATCAACTATTACAGCATGAAATAATCCATATTGTAAATCACCTTGTTGTGACATTTACTCTTACCACTCATAATTTAGTTTCTATAATATTCTGCTTAGAGAATGAATACAGATATGTTTTGAGACGTCGTTTTCAAAAACAAAATGTCAGATGCTTTTCTATAAGGGCAATTCAGGTAATGAAGAAAAAAATGCAGCCCAGTTGCAAATGTCTGGCAGCCCAATAGGATGCAATTCTTTTTTCTGTCCCAAGAAGACGCTGAAATCCTTAGTTCTCGCGACAGCCTGACCTTCTGCGCGAAGAATTTTGTTAAGTGTTTCTGCCTGATTGCACTCTGTGGAGACCGCCCAAACACCCATTTATAACCCGTAATGAGAATAGCTCCGTATGCAATTGCGAGTCTGTCTCCTACTGCTCAATATTGTTTTTAAAGTGGTCTTATTGTTATTATCATTTTCCGTTCTAAATTTGAGTTATGCTGCCATGATCCCATTTAGGTTTAGTGAGATGACTCCCGCCGATATTCCTGCTGTTCAGTCGTTTCTTGTTGAGCATCTTAATTTATACTTCAATACCGGTAGAGCAATGCCTTCTGCCGAAGAAGATCTCTTTGATCTCGCACAACAGTATATCTTGCAGGAAAGGAATTCATTGCTTTGCGCGTGGAGTGAAAACCAGGAATTAATCGCTACACTGGCGGTATGTCAATATGATGATCGTATTACTGAACTACGTGGTCGCTATACCTTGTCTGAAACGGCGGAAATTTGTCGTTGCTACGTGGATGAGCGCTACCGCAGACAGGGGATCGGAAGTCAGTTGTTTGCTTTAGCTGAGGTATTCTGTCAGCGACATCAATATAAGACTTTGTATCTCCACACACATCATTTTTTACCCGGAGGGTATTATTTCTGGTTGCGTAACAATTTTAACGTGATTATGGATATGCAGGATGAATGGCAATTGGTACATATGGAGAGTACACAAAAAAGTGTCAAGCGCTGATATGCGGAACTTTTGATGGTGATCAATATGTTTCATACACAGAAATTTCAGCATGCGTGTAATTTGATCAATATCAACCAATTCTCATTTAGCTTCCTGTTGCTATTTTCATTTACAACATCGCAGTAACCAACAAAATCATAACCCACTGTATTAAATGGGTATTTTTCCCCACACCACTGCCTTTCATCTCTTGCCCTCTATGGTTGACCTTGTTAACAATTGCCGCTAGAGTCGCTTTCGACAGCATTTCATTACATTTTTGTATATGAATAGGAATATGGTGAGAATTATTCAATTCAATTCCATAACTGCCCCCGCAACTGTAGGCGGATGCAGAATATCCCTGTGTGGCTCATAAACCACAGGTCACTGTAAAGTTCATCTTTATGGGAAGGCCGATATTCTGATTACCGTGAGTCAGGAGACCTGCTGTCAAAGGTGTATGCCATTGAGTGGACGGGATGGTCCATGGGATGAATTATTTGACGCAAGCGGTAGTGTATTTATGAATAAGATTTTGGCTGAGTAAAGCTTATTTGCATTTTTTGCATATCTTCATTCTTAAATTTCACGATTCAATGTCATCTATCTTCATGTCTCCTCCCGATATATGGAATGAAATAAGCCATGACCAGACCTTAAGATTCTGGCATCAACGGGACGATGATAATGAACGCTAATTCTACCTTTTACTTCTCTAAAAAAACGCTTCTGGCTATTTTTGGCACGACTGCTCTCCTGCTTACTTCCGGTTTTTCCGAGGCAGCAAAAACCGAATATCCTCTGACGATTAAAAACTGTGGCCGCGATATTACCTTCAATCAGGCACCAACGCGCGTGGCGACGGTGGGTCAGAACAGTACCGAGATTCTCTATTCACTGGGGCTGGCCGATCGCGTCGTGGGTACTTCGCTGTGGTTTGGCCCGGTACTGGAGGCTTATAAAACAGCAAATGAAAAAGTCGCCGTTATCGCGCAAAATATTCCAAGCTTTGAAGGGATCGTGGCGAAAAAACCGGATCTGATCGCCAGTCAATTTGAGTGGCAAATCGGCCCTGCTGGCACGGTTGCCTCTTACGAACAGTTTAGTGAACTGAAAATTCCTGTTTACACCGCGCCAGCTGACTGTGCGAAAGATAACGAAGATGGTGGTGATGGTGTCCGTAAGGGCATGTTTGATATTGCCATGGTGTATCAGGAAGTCGCCGATCTGGCGAAAATCTTCGATGTTCAGGATAAAGGCGAGGCGCTGATTGCCAGCCTTAAAGCACGTGAAGCCGCAGCGAAAAATAAAATTACCGGAATGGGTGAGAATGTTTCCGCCGTGTTCTGGTTCTCAAGCGCCGATCTCCAGCTTGACCCTTACGTTGCCGGGAAGTTTGGTCCGGCGGCATGGATCGCCCAAACGCTGGGAGTGAAGAATGTGATTGATTCTGCTGAAGAGTGGCCAACGGTGGGTTGGGAAACCATCGCAAAAGCGAATCCTTCACTCATTGTGCTCGGTGAGATGAGCCGTCGCCGCTTCCCGGCGGATGACTGGAAGGTCAAGATGGAATACCTCAAGTCCGATCCTGTCGCCAAACTGGTTCCTGCCGTCAAGGAAAACCATCTACCGGTCATTGACGTACAGACCATGAATGCCGGGATCAGAACTATTGATGGTGTGGAAAAACTGGCTGATGCCCTTGTTGAATATGGCTTAGCACATCCGCAGGCTGCTCATTAATCTACGTTTTGCGCTATATCTTCACACGGTATAGCGCATCTCCGTTACTCAGGAACGCAGATAATCATGAGTGATTCACGCAGGATGCGTCGCGCTGTTGGTCAGCTTGCGGTGAGAGTCAGTGGGCATGCCGTTTGGGTCAGTGCGCTAATGTGTGGCGTGCTGCTGGCGGGGATTTCCATCGGCGAAACGCTTATCCCCTGGCAGCATGTTCTCAGCACGCTGGCAAATCATCTTTTTGATACACACTATCCTGTCGATGCGCTGGATGCAGGGATCGTCTGGAACTACCGCCTGACCCGAGCGCTGGTCTCGGCCAGTTGCGGCGCGTGCCTGGCTGTTTCCGGCGTAGTGTTACAGTCGCTGCTACGCAATGCGCTCGCCGAACCCTATCTACTGGGGATTTCTGCCGGAGCGTCCACCGGAGCGGTGCTGATTGCTCTCACTGGACTTGGGGCTGGCATCATCAGTATGTCATTGGGCGCTTTCATTGGTGCGCTGACGGCATTTCTGTTCGTTGCGCTATTGGCGATGGCCGCTGGCGGTAGACAAGGTGGGGGTGTAACAACCCAAATCATCCTTGCCGGGATCGCCAGCTCCCAGCTTTTCAATGCGATTACATCGCTTATCATCACCCGCTCAGCAAACGCCGAGCAAGCACGCGGTATTATGTTCTGGCTGTTGGGCAATTTGAGCGGTGTACGCTGGCCCGATGTAGTCTTAGCCATTCCTACCGCTCTGGTCGGTATCGCGCTGTGCTTCTGTTATGCCCGCCATCTTGATGCTTTCTCCTTTGGCGCGGAGTCTGCGGCATCGCTGGGCATTCCGGTAAAACGTACCCGTGCAGTACTGATTGCCGCCGTCACCGGCATGACGGCGATTATGGTCTCCATTGTGGGTGCGATCGGCTTTGTCGGTCTGGTGATCCCTCATGCTGCTCGTCTGCTGGTCGGCAACCAGCATCATCGACTGCTGCCGGTTAGTGCGCTTACCGGAGCTATTTTCCTCATTATCGCTGATGTTATTTCCCGCACGTTACTACCCGGTCAGGTACTACCAATAGGCGTGATCACGGCTCTGGTTGGCGCTCCTGCGTTTTCAATCATTCTGATTAGAGGAAACCAGAACAAATGACGGTGAATCTCGTACAGCCACTCGTTACCTCTGCGCAAGTCGTTATTGAAGCCTGTAATTTGTACTGGAAGGTAAAAGGTAAGACGATTGTTGAAGATATTTCGCTCAGCGTAACGCCCGGCGAGTTTGTCGGCATCATCGGTCCCAACGGCTCGGGCAAAACGTCACTGATTTCACTGCTGGCCGGTTTGCTGAAGCCAACTTCCGGGCGTATCACCCTGCAGCAAAAGGCGCTCCAGCATTATTCGCGCCGTCACCTTGCGCAGCGGGTGGCGTTGGTCGAACAACAGGCAGAAACCAGCGAGCGTCTTACCGCTTTACAAGCCGTTTCTCTGGGGCGCACGCCCTGGCTTAGCCTGCTCTCGCCCTGGTCCGCCAAAGATGACGATATCGTGCAAACTATGCTGGAGAAGGTCGATCTCCGTGAATTACAGCACCGATGCTGGCATACCTTTTCCGGGGGAGAAAAACAGCGCCTGCATATCGCCCGGGCGCTGGCGCAGCAGCCGCAGTTGTTACTGATGGATGAACCCACCAACCATCTCGACATTCAACATCAGATTGGCCTGCTTAGTCTGGTTAAACGTGAAAAGCTCACGGTCATTGCCGCTCTGCACGACCTCAATCATGCCGCGATGTTCTGCGATCGCATCATCGTCATGACATCCGGGCATATGGCGATGCAGGGGACTCCTTGCGCCGTGTTTACCCGCGAAAACCTCCATGCCTGGTTTGGTATCGACGCCATTGTTGAACATGAAACAGGCGCTGAAAACTGTTTTATCCGTTATCAAAGACCTGATGAATTTTAAGGAAGAATCGATGAAATATCTCAAACAGAGTCTGAAAGTTTTATGTTTACTCGCCCTCGCCTCTTCAACCTTCGCACAAACTCACGACGTTTTGATGAAAAATCGTGGGTCTGCGGGTCCAATGGTCTATGAGCCGGATTATCTGGAGATCCAGCCCGGGGATACGGTGAAGTTTATCCGTAAACATAAGAGCCACAACGCGGCTTCAATCGCTGAATTGTCTCCGGCTAACTATCCCGGTTTTTTGGGAAAAATAGATGAAGAGATCGAAGTAACTTATGACAATGCCGGATTTTACGGCATCAAATGTACACCGCATTACGCTCAGGGCATGGTGATGCTGATTAAGGTAGGAGATGCCACGTTACCAGCAAGCTATCGGGCATTCAAAGCACCGGGTATTGCTGATAAGCGCTTTCAGGAAATTTACGCGCGTATCGACAAACGTTAATCCGCGATACTCAGGGAGAAATTCGAGGTGACAGAGAACAAACTTGCAGATGGCGAAATCCAGGAACAGCGCCGGGAATGTCTGTGTAAACTGACAAAATTCGTCGGTGCGGCAGGCGTCGCTGCTGCCGTCTGGCCGCTGGTTTCGGCCCTGGGCCCGGATGAGAAGACTCTTGCGGAAAATGAACCGATTGATGTCTCTCTTGCGGGGGTTGCTGCTGGACAAACCGTCAGACGCGTATGGCAGGGAAAGCTGATTCTTATTCACCATCGCACCCAGGATGAGATTATTACTGCCAGAAGTGCCGACTGGCATACGCTTATCGACCCACAACCGGACAGCGAGAGGGTCTCTGCTACTCATCCTCAATGGCTGGTGGTTCAAGGGTATTGTCCACATGCCGGGTGCGTACCCAACGCCCGACCAGGAGGGGTGGGTTGGATCTGTCCGTGCCACGGTTCAGAGTTTGATACGTCCGGGCGCGTGACGCGCGGCCCCGCGACGACCAACCTGGCAATTCCGGACTACGTTATTCATTCGGATGGTCAGGCCGTGCGTATCGGCACGAAGGAAGCCTGAAATGAGGAGTGAGCGCGTCTATTCGCTTCGCTGGCGTATCCCGTTTCCTCGCTCGATTGCCGGACTCTGGGTATTCGCAATCGGCGCCATCCTGCTCGTTATACTCGCCGTGCAGATCCTTACGGGTATCGTGCTGGCGATGTTTTACGTGCCGACGGCCGAGCTGGCATTTGACTCCATTATTCATATTATGCGTGCGGTTCGCCATGGAGAACTATTACGCAACATGCATGCTATTGGCGCGTCGCTCTTTTTCTTTGCCTGTTATCTGCATATTTTTCGTGGCATGTACTACAGCGTTTACCGCAAGCCCTGGACGACAATGTGGATGATTAGCGTGACGCTGTATATCCTGCTGATGATGACCGCATTTCTTGGTTATAGCCTTATCTGGGGGCAAAAAAGCTACTGGGCGGCTACGGTAATTACCCGCTTTGCCCAGGCCATTCCGCTGGTGGGCGATACCCTTTACGCATATTTAGTCGGCAGCCATACTCCGGGAACGCCGATGCTTGGCCGCTTTTTTGTTCTCCACTTTATTCTTCCCTTTGTGATTGTCGGCGCAACGGTTTTTCATATTCGCACCGTACAGTCGGCGTTTGCGCAGGCGATGAAAAAGAGGTTTAGCGAGAAAGAGTCCAGGAGCCTGCTGTTCGATTACAAAATTACCGATCTTGATGCCATCAAAATCATCCTTTTTTTGATGATTTTCGCCTGGTTTTTATTCTTCGCGCCGCATTATCTGAGCAGCGCCGATAACTTTATTCCTGCGGATCCAACAGTTACACCCGCGATTGTTGCGCCGGAATGGTATTTTCTCCCCTTCTTCTCCATCTTGCGTTGCTTCCCAAATGAATTCGTTGGCTTAGCCGCAATGTGCAGCTCGGTACTGATTTTCTATTTCCTTCCCTGGCTTGATACTTCCCGGGCTCGTTTTCGCCATTACAGCAAACTGGTTAAATGCGGATTCTGGCTGTGGGTCATTAATGCCTGCTTTTTAGGCTGGTTAGGGTCGAAAGCGCTGGTTGGCCCCGATCTTATTGACGGTTTCCGTAACGAAGAGGGCTGGATCCGTGCCGCATCGCAGCTTTCGACTCTGATTTGGTTTGCCTGGTTTTTAATCGTATTACCTTGCCGTCGTTTTCTGGAAAAGCAGGATTGATGATGAAACAACTATTGAAAATCAGCATTCTGTCCTTTTCTCTGTTGGGACTGGGTTCCTCATATGCGCAGGAAGCCACGCCTGAACGGCAGGAATGGAGCTTCAGCGGCATCAATGGCCAGTATGATAAAGCGCAGCTTCGACGTGGCCTGCAGGTTTATGAAGAGAAGTGTCGCGCCTGTCACGGCATAAAGCACCTTAGCTTTCGGTCGTTGACCAGGCCCGGCGGTCCGGAACTCACGGCTGAAGAAGCAAGAAGTATCGCCAGCGGCTATCAGTTTCCTGAGATTCAGGATGACGGCCAGATTGGCGAGCGAGACGGGACGCTAAATGACAGCTTCATCTCGCCGTATCTAAACGAGCAGGAAGCACGATACCTTAACAATGGTGCTTCTCCCGTTGACCTGAGCTATATCGTGCGTGCCCGCTCATACGATCGCGGATTCCCGCAATTTCTGTTGGATGCTTTTCTGCCCTACACGGACCAGGGAGCAGATTACGTCTACGCACTGCTAACCGGTTATCAACCTGCCGATCCCGAACTTAAGGCTAATCGCTATTTTCCCGGTGGCGTGATTAACATGCCGAAACCGCTGACCAGCGGAGAGATTCAATGGCGCCCGGCGTCGCTACAAGCTGAAACGGAAGAGCAATATGCCAGGGATGTTACCGCCTTTCTGGCATGGGCGGCCGACCCAACGCTCGCAGAACGAAGACAGCAGGGATATTACGTTATGGGCTACCTGGCCTTTATGCTGGGGCTGCTATGGATATTACGACGAATGAAAAGGCGTTCGCTCATGTAGGCATTGCCAGATATGAAGATGATTCAGTTCGTCAGCTTTCCGCCGGGCAGCAGCGCTGAGTTGCCCTTGCGCGACTAAGGCTGGTGAAAGATGGCATGACATAAACTGCACAAAACGAAAAAACCCCGAGCTATTAAATAGCTCGGGGTTTATGTTTGGCGGAAGCGTAGAGATTCGAACTCTAGAACCCTTTCGGGTCGCCGGTTTTCAAGACCGGTGCCTTCAACCGCTCGGCCACGCTTCCAATGAGGCGCACTATAAACATCCCGAACGGACCTGTAAAGCACCAATGCGTTCGTTTGCCTGAAAAACAGCCAAAATATTGTTAATCGACTGAAATAACAACAGATTGACCGTTTATTCAGCACAAATACTGGCTACAGCGCTTAATGTTTTTTGATGAACATATCTTTGGTGTAGTAATTTCCCCGGTTATCTGGCGCAAATCCTCCCACCCACGGCTTCACAAGATGCGTACGGACATAGTGGTAAACCGGAATCGCTGGCACATCCTCTCCTAAAAGGTCTTCAGCCTGCTGGTAGTATTTGCCTCGCTCCTCCAGCGAAGTTGCTTTCGCCGCATTGCGCATCGCGTCATCAAAAGCGGGATTGCTGTACCTGGTGGTATTCTCGCTATCGCCGGTACGGAAAATATTGAGGAAACTTGAGGCATCATCATAATCGGCGATCCATGCGTAGCGCACGACGTCAAAATTACCGGTGTGCATGGTATCCAGCATGGTTTTCCATTCCTGATTTTGCAGCTTCGCCTCTACGCCGAGGTTTTTCTTCCACATTGACGATGCGGCAATGGCAATACGCTGGTGCGTTTCGAAGGTGTTATAGAGCAGATTTAAGCTAAGCGGATGCTCAGGGCCATAACCGGCTTCAGCCAGCAGTTTCTTAGCTTCGGCAATGCGTTTTTCGAGCGGCCACGCCGCATATTCCGGCGCATGCAGTTGCACTCCCCCTATTTCCGGCTGGCTGATAACCCACGCCGCGCGTTGTCCCTGCCCCATCACCTTTTGTGCGATGATGTCTTTATCTAACGCCATATTCAGCGCCCGGCGCACGCGCGGGTCATTAAACGGTGCTCGCGTCGTATTGAACTGATAGTAATAGGTTGAAAGCTGAGGTGAGACATAGAGTTCATCGCCCATCGTCTTTTTCAACTGCGCAAACTGATTGACCGGGACGCTATACACAATGTCGATTTCGCCGGCCTTATAGCGGTTAACGTCTGCGGACTCTGAACTGATGGGCAAATAAGTGACCTTATCAATGACGGTGTGCCGATCGTCCCAATAATGCGGGTTACGCACGGCAACGATGCGCTCATTGACTACCCACTGCGATAACTTGTACGCCCCGCTGCAGACAAAATGTTCTGGCCGGGTCCACTTATCACCAAAGCGGCCGATCAGCACTTTATCCAGCGGAACCAGTGACGGGTGCGCCAGCATCGCCAGAAACGCCGCCGTTGGCTGCGTCAGGGTAA
The DNA here is from genome assembly GCF_018919545.1 of Citrobacter sp. S46_ASV_140. Lineage (NCBI taxonomy): Bacteria > Pseudomonadati > Pseudomonadota > Gammaproteobacteria > Enterobacterales > Enterobacteriaceae > Citrobacter > Citrobacter sp. S46_ASV_140. Next base: position 43,472 of record NZ_JAHLRC010000008.1, on the reverse strand, counting down.
TTTCCAGCGTGCTATCATCCAGGGCTTTGACCCCGATATCGGCAGGATCTTTTTTCCCTTGGGCAATATCGAGGGCGTTTGCTACGTGCATATTGCCCAGATACGAGGAATAAGGTGAAGCTGTTTGCGGTGAGACCAGACGCTGCCAGCTCCAGACGACATCCTGTGCGGTAATGGCAGACCCATCTGACCAGGTTATGCCCGGACGTAAATGAAAGGTCCAGACGGTGTTGTCTTTGTTCTCCCAGGACGCGGCCAGCCGGGGTTCGATAGACCCATCCGACTTAACCGCCACCAGTCCGTCGAACATATCGCTGATTAAATTAAACTCAACGTTGCTTTCGACTTTATGCGGATCCAGCGACGCTGGCTCACTGCCATTGTTTCTGACCAGTTCCTGTTTTTCTGCAAGAATTGTTCCTGCGGGAACATTTGCCGCCATCGCCGCGCCGTTGATAGACATCAAACAGACAGTCAACAGCGTAAACGTCAATATCTTCGATTTATGTTGAATCATTCCCTTTACCTTATTGCTCTGTTTTATGTAGACACCGCTGTCACTGTCAGAGAGAAACAGGAATAACGCAATATTTTTCAGTTACCTGGCAGATATCTAACAGGCATTTTTACACATATAGTGCTAACATCTGATTCGGGAGCTTTTGTTGAAATAATATGCTTAAGCCTGGCGGGTTAAAATGCGTAAAGATGGGTAAAACCGCTGTGTCATTCCCCTTGATTTCATTATCCTCCATCATTAATTACATCTGTCATAAGAGAGTGACTCATGGATCGTATTATTAGTTCTTCACGCGATCGTACATCGCTACTCAGCACGCATAAGGTGCTGCGCAATACCTATTTCCTGCTCAGCCTGACGCTAGCATTTTCGGCGCTCACTGCGACTGCCAGTACCGTACTGATGTTGCCCTCTCCGGGGCTTATCCTGACGCTGGTGGGTATGTATGGTCTGATGTTCCTGACCTATAAAACGGCGGATAAACCGGTTGGTATTCTGTCAGCTTTCGCTTTCACCGGCTTCCTGGGCTACATTCTGGGACCGATCCTGAACACATACCTGTCTGCGGGCATGGGTGATGTTATCGCCATGGCTTTGGGCGGTACGGCGCTGGTCTTCTTCAGCTGCTCAGCCTATGTGCTGACCACGCGGAAAGACATGTCCTTCCTCGGCGGTATGCTGATGGCAGGGATCGTGGTGGTGCTGATTGGTATGGTTGCGAATATTTTCCTGCAGTTGCCGGCTTTACATCTGGCGATCAGCGCGGTGTTTATTCTGATTTCTTCAGGCGCAATCCTGTTTGAAACCAGTAATATCATCCGTGGTGGTGAAACCAACTACATCCGTGCCACCGTCAGCCTGTACGTTTCGCTGTACAACATCTTCGTCAGCCTGCTGAGCATTCTGGGCTTCGCCAGCCGCGATTAATCAGCATCACTGATACGAAAAAAGAGAATGCCAATGGCATTCTCTTTTTTTATACCTTATTGACCCCGGCAGATATAGGTAGGATAGCGCCGGTCCTGAATAAGCCACACAGCAGGTGAAAGTTCAGAGATCGTCAGGTAGTAGCGTGAGGTCGGATAGGCGAAGCTCCCCCATTGGGCATTCGGCGTATTGTCACTGTGGCGAAGCCAGGTTTTGGTGTAGGTCAATACAATGACGTTGTCATCGTCCCGCTGCTCCCACGTAAAGTCTACATCCCTGTCAACGATAAAATTTTGCCCGCCAGCTCTTGCCGCACCTTTATAGGTGGTCAACCCTGTACCGTCCCGATGAAAATAGAACTGAGCAAGGGCATTTACCTTCACTTCACTTGCTTTCCCTTCATTGCGCGTAAAGTTAAATTCAGTGCTGCAGGCCAGCACATCGCTTTTTCCCGTCGCGCCGCAATAGTAAAACAGCGCCAGCGCGCCGCCGACCAAGGCTCCGCCCAGTCCAAAAAGAAGCCTTATTTTCATTTTCCAGCCCCGTTTTTATAGCGAATGGTCTTGCACAGACGTGTTTTATTGACCGGGCAGGCCCCGATAAACAGTTCATCAGCAGTTGCAAGCGAAAAACGGGCGCTGAAAAAATAAATAGCATACTCCTCGCGCTCGCAAGCCACGTCATTGGCCTCCAGTCGCTCAGCTAATTTTGATAGCACTAACGGCCGTCCATGATCTTCGATGACCCAGATACTACAACGCGCGATTTTTTCCTGGACCGGCTTTAATTTCGCCGGAACAGTTATCTCCTGCGGGCGGCTAACGTAAAAGATCGCTCCCAACGGCACGGCAATCAATGCCCCTATTCTGAACCACTTTTTCAGGGATACTCGCCGGGGCAGAACGTCTTGTTGCGCTGAGGGGGGTTGCGGATCAACGGCTTGAATTTTCTCTCCAGGCTGAAAAATCACATCAGCATCAAAACGGAAACCATAGCGCGGGACAGTGACGATCAATTCGTGCCCCTCTCCCAGAGACTGGAAGCTTTTACGCAGTTCGCTTACCGCTTTATTGAGATTATTTCCTGATGGCGTAAAGCCAAATTCTTCCCACACGCGAGCGATCAATTCCTCCCGGCTTAAGTCGCGTCCTCGGTGTTTAATGAATTCCTGTAAAAGACGAACGGCTGGCGCCGAAAGTGTTAATACAGACTCGGGTTGTCCAACAAGACTTATTGCATGTGCTTCAGGATCAAATAACAACGAATTATTGCATATAAAAAACATCTTTTATTCTCGGCTGTTACCGCATGCTTTTTATTCCCTGGTACGTCGATATGAAAACCGCCCCCTGACCTGCTTATTTTTTCATCAGAAGGAATTTTCCTCCCATCCTTGGCCGCGGTATTTTCGCTTAACTATACAACCTTAAAGCCAGAAAAGCAGGATAAAAAACTGTATATAACGAGTTAACTAATACAAATTTTCACAAACCGCTGTTCTGGTTAAAGTTTCCCTGCCCTGAAGCGATACGAAAGCAGACGGTGTCCTGGTGTTAACGCGCCGCCTTTAAACTCAGAGCAGGCAGACTGATTGTGAAACAGAAAAAAAGAGTGAGCATGACAACCGCCTTTTATGTCGCCGCGCTGTCATTGCCATTTTTCTCAGAAATGACAATGGCCAATATGAGCGTGTATCCCATGGAACTAAATGTAGACAGATCCGGTGCGGCGCAAATAAAGGTGGCTTCAAAAACGGATGATATTCAGTTCATTCGGGTGAGGCAAAAGAAAATTCTTAATCCCGGAACGGCCCAGGAAAAAGAAATTGACGTCGCTTCGTGGAAAGAAGGTGGCGTGGTGGTTACGCCCGAGAAATTTGCTCTAGCTGCAGGCGCGATGCGCGTTGTTCGTCTGGTATCGCTTATACCGCCGAAAAAAGAGACCACCTGGCGTGTCTATTTTGAAGGGGTAAAACAACCTGACAGCATTATTCCGGGCAAGGCAGAAACCCCTGCAGCAATGGCGACATTAGGTGTCAATGTGATCTGGGGCGCACTGGTCCACATTGCTCCAGAAGAAAACGTAATTTCACTGTCGATTGACCCTCGCCGGGGAACGTTAAAAAACAACGGCACATTGCGTGTGCCGCTCAGAGAGATTGGTATTTGTGATGCTGTTTCATCGTGTAAATGGATAAAAGAAGACGCGACGATTTATCCGGACACTGAACGGAAATTAAAAACGCTCACTATGAAACAGGGTCAGAAATATAAGTTCCGCTACTTCAACTGGGTGAATAAAACCGCTGAAGAAGCTGATTTACCCGTCGTGCAATAACACGACGGCACAGTAAAAACCCACGTAGTTTGTTTAAAGAGCCAAGGTGCTCATTTGTAAATATGGAGATATCAATGCGTAACTATATTAAACCTCTGATGATTGTTGCCGCGATGGCCTCGTCCTTTAGCGCGCTGGCGATTCAAAAAGATATTACCGTCAACGCCAGCGTTGACTCACAGTTGGATATGACTCAGGCCGATAACACGCCACTGCCGGCCAGCATCGACATGCAGTACCTGCCAGGTCGTGGGCTGGAAAGCTACCGCCTGAACACCAAGGTGTGGTCTAACTCCGCCACCAGCAATGTCAAAGTGCGCCTCGTTAGCGCAGCTAAGCTCACCAATATGGATGGCGACGAGACTGTACCGATGACGGTGATTCTGGGTGATAAAACACTGTCTACCACCGATGCCGAATTTACCGGAACTGAACTGTTCCCAGGCAGCATTGAAAACGGTTCAGCGGTACTGCCACTGACCATTTCTCAGACCACCAAAGGCATTCTGAAAACCGGTCAGTACAGCGGCGTTGTCAGCCTGATGCTGACGCAGGCGACGACCACGGAAGGCGGTGCGTAACACCACAGTACATAAGGGATAACGTCAGAGGGTGCCCACCGTCTGACGTCAGGATGATGTCGAGGCTTGGTCATGGCGTTTCACAGAAATACTCTCCTCTTAGTTGCTTTATTACCCGCATCCATCCAACTCGCCTGCGCCGAGATGGCCGTCCCGGCAGGGTTTGAAGATCTGGCGAAAACGCAGCGCCTGTGGATAGAGGTTAACCTCTATGGCGAATCGCTTGGCCTTTTTGAAACGGATATCACACTTGAATCGGTCAGTTTTGTCGCACCCGAAACCGTGGTCGCGGCTATCAAACGTCAGTTTAATGACGCTCCTGCCCTCGTTGCCACCGTGTCTGCAGCTCTCGCCGTTCCACTTGCCCGTAACGGCAACCTGGCGTGCAGCAGCAATGGCTCCGCAACGGGATGTGATTACATTGATACCCATCGCGCGGCCATTATCTATGATGAGAATAACGCGCGCATTAGCCTGTTTTTGGACAAGAAATTTCTGCCTAAACAGACCACAGAAAACCAGTGGTATCAGCCTACGCAGGGCACTGAGAATGCGTTGATCCATCAACAAAATATCAATTTTGTTGCCGACAGGGATTACCAGTCAGCCACCGTTCAGGGCAATGGCGCGCTGGCCATGACGCAGGACGGCTACTTTAATCTCGACTGGACCTGGCTGGGGCAGCGTTCAAGGCACCAGCAGCAACAAGAAATAACCGTCAACAATGCCTGGTTTCGCCAGGATATCTGGCGTCAGTACTATATTCAGTTAGGCGAGATGGATACCCGCGATCTGTTCAGTAATGCTGGTGGGAATATCAACCTCAGCCAACTGCCGCTGGGCAAAATTCGCGGCCTGCGCGCAGGCTCGACAAGGGCATGGATCAATCCGGTTCAGCAGTCAAAGGGTACCCCCATCACCGTGCTGCTTTCCCATGATGCGCGTATTGACGCCCGCCGGGGCAATCAGCTGCTGGCCAGTTTTTATCTCAATGCTGGGGCCCAGACTCTGGACACGCGATCGTTCCCCGACGGGAGCTATACCGTGACGCTGTCCGTCTATGAAAATAACCGGCTGACACGTACCGAGCAGATACCGTTTACCCGCACCGGTATTACGCCGTTTGACCGCGTCGAGTGGTTCCTGCAGGCAGGCGAAACCGACAATAACAATCAAAACGATGAACGTAGCGCGGTCGCTCAGGCGGGTGTCCGCCTGCCAGTCACTCCAACGCTGGCACTCACCAGTGGCGCAGCGATAAAGAAAAACCAACGTTTTCTGGAAAATGCACTCGACTGGAGTCGTGGTTTCAATGCGGGTCCGATCGATGGCGTACTCTCGACCCGGTTTAGCTACCTTTACGGCAGCGAAGGACAACGCGGCAATATTCAGCAAATCAGCTATAACGACGGCTTTTCACTGAGCTTCTATCGCAACGCGTTATCAGCGGAAAACTGCAATACCCGAAGCGCGGGATATGACGCCGTAAATGGCTGTTACCGAAGCCTGTCGGTGATGTTCTCCGTCCCTGTCGGCACCTGGTACGCCAGCCTGGGATATTCGGATAACCGCAACGAAGGACGGTACGTTTCTCGTCGGGAACTCCCGGACAGTGACGATCGCCACGATGCAGGCTTGCCCTGGGAGTCGGTTTATATGACCCGCTCACGCACGCGGGCCTGGCAGGGTGGCTTGAGTACGGCTTTCAGCACGCGTGGTCTGAACATCAACAGCAGCATTAACCTTTTCATGCGTAACGATGACTCACGCGAAGGCAGGGATAAAGGCGGCTACCTGAGCGTGAGCCTGTCAATGGCGCATAACCATCAGGGCAATGCGACAAGCTATACCTCTCTGGGCGCGACATGGCAGCACCAGCAGCATGAAAAAAACCAGTTGAGCTATAACGTGGCGCACAACTGGTATGCCGACGCACGTGGTGAAAATGAGTATGGACTGAGCGCATCAGGTATTAACAGCGATTCACTCAATACCTCTGCCTACACGCGCCAGGGCGGACGATATGGCAACGGGAGCCTGACAGTCAGCGATGCCTGGGATCGTCAGGATCGGCGCCATACCCTGAGCAGCAGCGGCAATTACAACTCCACGCTTGCGCTGTCGCGCTCTGGTCTGTGGCTGGGCCGCTGGAGCGACGGACGTCCTGCTTCAGCCATCGCGGTTAACGTTGCCACACCGGAAGATTCCCAGGATCCGAGTATTGCCGTGTCGCTGGATAACGGCGGCAGTGCAGACATTCCAGGCAATAGCCGCGCCCTCTTCGCCGTGCCGGGCTATCAGCAGACTACGTTGACGATTAACGAATCGCTGGATGTCTCGCGGGGTGCCAGCAGTGAAATCACACAAGGTTCAGGCAGCAGAACGTTGTTTATGGTGCCTGGCAAACTGCTCCGCCGGGACGTGCAAACCACGGCAAGCTACACCTGGCTCGGCCAGTTAACTGACGAGCGACATTCGCCGTTTATCGGCGGCGTGCCACTGAACGTTAACGGCTGGAGCGACCTTGGCAACGGCGGGTTTAGCGCTCAAAGCGACGCTCTGCTGCATAACCTCTACCTGGTGCGTCAGCAGCAGTTTTATCAGTGCGAGCTGAACGTAAAGAGTATGCGCGACGTCGTGCGTTACGTCGGGTCGATCCCTTGCCGGGAATTAACCTTCTCTGCCCTGCCGGATACTGTCCAGCAACAGGCACAGCTGATGCTCGCCGGACGATCGGTACCAACGGGTCCAACTGCCATGAATGCAGACAACATCACAAAAGGGAAATGATGTGAACAAGCACTTAATTATTTTACTTTTTTTAAGCCTGTGGGCGGGCCAGACCCAGGCAGCGGCCCCTGCCGGAAGAAACACCAGCGTCGATATCAGTTTCGATCGCATGGCCCCCCCCGCGCGCTTTGATATCTGGGTTCATGAACCGAGCGGCTATGATGTCGCCGATCCGCAAAAGTGGGGACGTAATACTCTGACGTGTCTGTCCCGTACCGACTCCGCAGTTGGCGCCTGCATGACCGCCCCGGCCTGGTTCACGGCGAACCCGGGGACACCTTATGCCATCAATTTACGTTTTACGCATGCCCTTACCAGCAAAACGGTGGATCTTAAGGTCTATGGCGACCACTACATGTTTTTCAATAATAAAGTCTTTACCTATCCCAGTTTTATCACGGGAGGGACAGAGATTGTTGCAAACTGGACCAGAGAACCCTACTTCGATTTCTATATCGTGAAAAGCGAACTGGAAAAGCTCGCTCTGCCGGGTATCTGGACCGCAACGCTGAAGCAGAACCTGCGTCAATGGGATAGTGGCAACTGCGGCGGGAACTTCGCTGACCCCAATACCGGATGTCCAGGCTATCGCGCCATTGCTAGCTGGCAGGCCACGATGCGCATTGAGGTTGTCGATCCGGGTAATCAGCAGATTTATCTGCCGGCATTTCCGCACTCAACGCCTATCGTTAACCTCAACCTGACCAACTTCCCGGGGCGGCCGGGTGGCAGTGAAATCCAGGGTGAAAACACGCTGGATATGTGCCTGTACGACGGCAAAAACAGTACCAGCACCCGCACTTATCTTCGGTTTGAAGACGACGGACTCCCCTCAACGGACCGTGCTGAAGAGGCATTTTCAATCCGGCGACGCGGCGGAAGTCAGACCGATGCGCGGGATCGTCTCGACTATCAGGTTTTCGTCACTAATCCCGTCACGGGCGCAACCGAAACCGTCGCCAACGGTAAAACCCTGGTATGGCAAGGCACCAACGATCCGCAGCATCTGCGTCAGGTCGTCCTGCCCGGCGGACGTGAGAGCGTACTGTGCGTACCTGCCCCTATTGTTCTGAAAACCCCAGCGTTTGCAGCCAGCAGTAAAAACGCCGGGGATTACACCGGCACGCTACGCATCATCTACACACCCAGTACGTTATAAAGAGGCCGCCGTGAATTACGTCATTCTTGATAATAATCGTTTTTATGCCGAAGGGTTGCGCTACGCCCTTCTGCGCCGTAACGCTCACACTCAAGTTGAGAGCGGCGCGTTACAGTGGCACCGTTCGCTGTTGGCCTGCGACACCCTCGTTGTGCGTTGCCGCTTTTCCGTCGCGAGGACGCATCTGGCGCTGGTCGACATTCTGCTTCAACTGGAGGCCAGGCGCTGGGAGGGAACGGTTTATCTGGTGTGCAATGAAAAAGGCTGGGCACTGGCCACGCATTTACGAAAGCGTTTTGCCACGCTGACCTTACATATCATTGATGACAGAATTGCCGTCGTGGATGCGGCGTATCTGCTTGCTAAAGAGCCCCGTCGGGTACGCAGTCTGAATTGCTGCCTGACTGGCATGGAGTTCAATGTTCTCGACAGGCTGGTTAACGGTCAATCGGTAAAACATGTTGCGCATATGACGCAGATTAGCGAAAAACAGGTTTCGACGTATAAATGCAACGCGCTGAAGAAGCTTAATGCCAACAATCTGCTACAGCTACTTCTGTAGGTCGAGGTTTCTCACACCGCCCCTTATTTGCTAAACTAAGGGCGGTTTTTACTTTATCGACAGAGCACTATGTTCATTTTTGCAGGCCATGAAATTGAGACCGATAGCGAAGGCTATCTGAAAGACACCACGCAATGGAGCGAGCCGCTGGCGGAGAAAATCGCCGAAAACGAAGGTATCGTTCTCTCCCCCGAACACTGGGAAGTGGTGCGTTTCGTTCGCGAGTTTTATCTGGAGTTTAATACCTCCCCCGCTATCCGCATGCTGGTAAAAGCGATGGCCAACAAGTTTGGCGAAGAAAAAGGCAACAGCCGTTATCTCTATCGCCTGTTTCCGAAAGGCCCAGCTAAGCAGGCAACTAAAATTGCCGGCCTGCCGAAACCGGTGAAATGTATTTAATAGCGGATACTAAATCCCTTTAGCTCGTCGCCAGGGCGGTGCGGTTCGCTGAGAACCCGATCAACCCTGGCGCTGCGCGGTCCCCCGGCTTTCAACCACTTCATCAGTTGTTCCACCCGCTCGCTTTCACCACAGGCGACAACTTCTACGCTGCCGTCATCCATATTCTTAGCATAGCCGGTCAACCCCAGCCGTTGCGCTTCATGCTGGGTGGTGTAGCGAAATCCTACCCCCTGAACCCGGCCATAGACCCAGGCGATGATGCAGACTTTCGACATTGCGGTTCTCCTTATCAACATAAATGAAAGAACAGGTACCGATGGACAGATGACCGGCAATCTCCTGAGCTGTCCATAGATTAGCAGGGGATAACTGAATAAGTTGTCGCACCTGTTCAGTGAGATTAAACCGTCGCTCGATAAGCAGAGGCCCCGCCATACCATCATGCAGTAGCGCCAGACGCTGATGATTGACCTCATCATCTGTGCTACTCTACGCGCCATTTTATTTTAATGGTTTCAGGTTGGTACTTTCATCCAACCCGCGTCACTGTTTGTGAGAGGTTGCTCCGCATGACTGAATCTACAATTCCACATTATCCTCGTTTAGTGTTAGCCAAGGGGCGCGAAAAATCATTACTTCGCCGCCATCCATGGGTATTTTCCGGTGCGGTCGCACGTATGGAAGGTAAAGCCAACCTCGGTGAAACCGTTGATATTGTTGACCACCAGGGGAAATGGATAGCGCGCGGTGCGTTCTCTCCGGCGTCGCAGATCCGTGCGCGCGTCTGGACCTTCGATAAGTCTGAATCCATCGACATTGATTTCTTTACCCGTCGTCTGCAGAAGGCGCTGACATGGCGTGACTGGCTGGCGAAAAAGGACGGTCTGGACAGCTACCGTCTGATCGCCGGAGAATCCGACGGCCTGCCGGGTGTCACTATTGACCGCTTCGGCAACTTCCTGGTATTGCAGTTGCTCAGCGCGGGGGCTGAATACCAACGCGCCGCGCTGATTAGTGCTCTGCAAATTGTTTTCCCGGACTGCGCTATTTATGACCGTAGCGATGTGGCCGTGCGTAAAAAAGAAGGTATGGCGCTGACCCAAGGGCCCGTCACGGGCGAACTGCCGCCTGCTCTGCTGCCTATCGAAGAACACGGGATGAAGCTGCTGGTTGATATTCAGCACGGTCACAAAACCGGCTATTACCTCGATCAACGCGATAGCCGCCTGGCGACGCGTCGTTATGTGGAAAACCAGCGTGTCCTGAACTGTTTCTCCTATACCGGCGGCTTTGCGGTCTCCGCATTAATGGGCGGATGCCGTCAGGTGGTCAGCGTCGACACCTCTCAGGAAGCACTCGATATTGCCCGCCAGAACGTGGAACTGAACAAGCTGGATCTGAGTAAAGCCGAGTTCGTGCGTGATGATGTGTTCAAACTGCTGCGCGCCTATCGCGATCGCGGAGAGAAATTTGATGTCATCGTGATGGATCCGCCGAAATTTGTCGAAAACAAAAGCCAGTTGATGGGCGCCTGCCGCGGTTATAAGGACATCAATATGCTGGCTATTCAGTTGCTGAACCCAGGCGGCGTACTGCTGACATTTTCCTGCTCCGGGCTGATGACGACCGATTTATTTCAGAAAATCATCGCTGATGCCGCAATAGATGCTGGTCGTGATGTACAATTTATAGAGCAGTTCCGTCAGGCCGCCGATCATCCGGTGATCGCTACCTACCCGGAAGGGCTGTATCTGAAAGGGTTTGCCTGTCGCATCATGTAACTTGAAAAGTGGAATATTACCCTTACATAGAGGGTATGTATTTCCCGGGAGGTGACTATGATTGCCAGCAAATTCGGTATCGGCCAGCAGGTCCGCCATTCCCTGTTAGGTTACCTCGGAGTGGTCGTGGATATCGACCCGGAATATTCGCTTGATGAGCCGTCAGCCGATGAGTTGGCGGTTAACAGCGAACTTCGCGCCGCTCCCTGGTATCACGTGGTGATGGAAGACGATAATGGTCTGCCAGTGCATACGTATCTGGCCGAAGCGCAACTGAGTAGCGAGCTACAGGAAGAACATCCGGAGCAACCGTCAATGGATGAACTGGCGCGCACAATCCGTAAACAGCTTCAGGCTCCACGCCTGCGTAATTGATAATAACACAGGCCCGATGGCGCTTCGCTTATCGGGCCTGTACGTTTCATCCGGCGACAGTCAAACTTTACTTCGCCAGTCCCAGTCGCGGGATCTCAATCGCCGGGCAACGATCCATCACCACCGTCAGCCCCGCATCACGCGCCAGCACGGCCGCCTGCTCGTTAATTACGCCAAGCTGCATCCATAGCGTCTTCGCGCCAATGGCGATAGCCTCCTGAGCGACGCCCCACGCCGCTTCAGAATTACGGAAGACATCGACCATATCCACTTTCTCTGGCACATCCGCCAGCGTTGCATAGCCCTGCTGCCCCAGTAGCATTTTTCCGGCAACCTTCGGTGAAACGGGAATAACGTGATAGCCCTGATCGAGTAAATACTTCATCACGCGATAGCTTGGGCGATCGGGTTTATCGCTTGCGCCAACCAGTGCAATCGTGCGGGTAGATGTCAAAATGCCAGCAATATCGGTCTCTTTCATCGTTTTCCTCCAGGCTGTTTAACAAAGTGTACGACAAACCTGCCCCCGCAACCATTCATCCCATACTGGCGTATGAGAGCTAAACTCAAAAATATGTCTATATGTTAGTAAACGTGATTATCGAAAAATTTAGATACATGTTTGCAGCTATTTTCTGGACAGGAGAAACCTATGAAAGCCGGCATTGTGACAGCCTTAATTGCCCTGTGTTTGCCGGTAACCGTTTTTGCTACCTCATTACGCCTGTCTAATGATATTGACCTTTTGGTGCTGGACGGAAAAAAAGTTTCCAGCTCATTACTGCGTGGCGCCGACAGTATCGAGCTGGAAAATGGTCGCCACCAGCTCGTATTTCGCGTAGAAAAAACCATTCGCTTGTCCAGCCACGAAGAACGTCTGTATATTTCGCCTCCGCTGGTCATCAGCTTTGATACCCAACTCGTCAGCCAGGTTAATTTTCACCTCCCGCGTCTGAACAATGAGCGGGACACAGCGCATTTTGATGACGCTCCACGCGTGGAATTGCTGGATGGGGACTCCATGCCTATCCCCGTCAAGCTGGATATTCTGTCAATCACATCCACAGCGAAAATCGTGAATTATGAAATGGAAACTGAACGCTATAACAAAGCGGCTAAACATGCGTCATTACCGCAGTTTGCTACGATGATGGCCGATGACAGCTCGCTGCTTTCCGGGGTATCTGAACTGGATCGCGTGCCGCCTCAGTCGCAAACGCTGACCGAACAGCGCTTAAAATATTGGTACCAACAGGCCGACGCACAAACGCGAAGTAACTTTTTGCAATGGGCTCAGAAACAGCCTCCTTCATGACATTTATGTTCGCATACGCATTTTTTTTGTCTTTCTCTTGCAGCGTCAAGAGCTTCCAGTACTCTGTAACCAGGTTAACTTGGGAGCTGTACTATGGAATTAACAACTCGCACATTGCCAGCGCGTAAACATATTGCGCTGGTTGCACACGATCACTGTAAAAAGATGTTGATGAGCTGGGTGGAACGCCACCAGCCGTTGCTGGAAAAGCACGTTCTGTACGCCACAGGAACAACGGGAAACTTAATCCAACGCGCGACGGGAATGGACGTCAACGCCATGCTGAGCGGTCCGATGGGGGGTGACCAGCAGGTGGGCGCGCTGATTTCAGAAGGGAAAATTGATGTGCTGATTTTCTTCTGGGACCCGCTGAACGCCGTACCTCACGATCCTGATGTCAAAGCCCTGCTGCGTCTGGCGACGGTATGGAACATTCCGGTTGCCACCAACGTGTCGACCGCCGATTTTATTATCCAGTCGCCAAACTTCAACGATGCAACGGACATCTTGATCCCAGATTACGCCCGCTATCTGGCAGAGCGCCTCAAATAAACGCCGGGCAGGCGGCAATTGCCGCCTGCTATTCAGGGTTTTCTTGCTACCGGAACATCCAGTTGTTTAAGCTCATCCACAAAGCACGACGGTGTTTCTTTATTAAACAGCAGCCATACCCGATGCCGTGCACGCGTTAGCGCCACATACAGCAAGCGTCTCTCTTCAGCATCCGGGAAATCCTCCACCACCGGAAGCAACGCCTCTTCCATAATCGACTCGCGGGCCGGGGCGGGAAAACCATCATTCCCATCATGAAGCCCCACAACAATAACGTAATCTGCCTGCTGTCCTTTACTGGCATGGATCGTCATGAAATCCAGCTGTAGCTTAGGCCAACGGGTGGCAGCTTTCTCCAGACTGGCAGGTTTCAGATGATGGTATCGCGCCAGCACAAGAATTCTCTCTTCTGCCTTCACAAATCCCGACAGCTTATCCAGTAGCAGATCCAACTGACTTTCATCGAGCAACGTGACGGCTTTTTTATCGCCTGCCATCAGACTGTTGAGCGGTTTCGTAAGCTGATGAGGGTTTTGCTGGATAAACTGGTTTGCAACTTCACCAATGCGGCTATTAAAACGGTAAGTCGTATCCAGATTACAACGGTCGCCCTCACCGAAGTTTTGCTGGAATGCGGTGGTCAACGAAAGCTGTGCTCCGCTAAACCGGTAAATTGCCTGCCAGTCATCCCCTACGGCGAACAGCGTAGTGTGTGAGTTTTGCTTGCGCAGTGCGGCTAACAGGGCGGCACGCTGAGGAGAAATGTCCTGAAATTCGTCGACCAGAATGTGTTTCCACGGACTGATAAACCGGCCTTTTTCCAGAATGACAATAGCCTGATGAATCAACCCGGAAAAATCGACGGCATTCTCATCCTTCAGGGCGCCCTTCCAGGCCTTGAGCAGGGGAGACATCAGCTTAATGCGTTTACTGAACAGATCGCGAATCTCCTCCGGAGCATTGGCGATCATCTCCGCCTGCGCTCCGCCATGCATACGCATCAGGCTAACCCAACGATCCAACCGGGAAGCCAGCCGGCGCTGTAATTTTTCGTCATCCCAGAAGTTACCTTCGGGTACAGACCACTGCATCTCTTCTTCTAACCATTGCCGCCAGCCTTTGGCCTGTGCCTTTTTCTCACTGCACTGCTGACGCCAGGTCGTGATAAAAAGTTTGCTGCGCGCGGCAACATCATTTTCCAGCTTGCTAACCGTCGGGACTTTTTTGCTCCCCTGCGAAATAATGTGCAACGCCAGTGAATGAAACGTCCTCGCGGTGATCTCTTCCGTATGCAGACGTTCACGGATGCGATCGTCCATCTCCTGGGCCGCTTTGCGTCCAAACGCCAGCAGCAGGATTTGTTCGGCCGCCGCTTCCCCTCGCGCAAGTAGCCAGCCCGCACGGGCGACCAATACGGATGTTTTGCCGCTTCCGGCCCCCGCAAGAACCAGTAATGATTGTTCGCCGTTCACCACCGCCCGCGCCTGGGCCGGATTCAGCGGCGAGGACTCAATTTGCTGGAAAAAATCGGCATGTTCTTCCAGCATGGCATCGGTATACGCCTGGTTGTGCTGTAAGCGACAAGCTTCAATGTCCTTCAACCATGCCTGACATTGACGTAACGCCTCACGGCAATTTTCAAATTCTTCCAGCCGGTTGATCGGGAGCGGCAATGCGGCAAAGGCGCGGCGGATCTGCTGCTGTAGTCCTGACGTCTGTTCGCGCGTCAGCCATTTATTCTCACTGGTGCGGGTGGCGATCGCCTCCAACTGCTGCTGTAAAACTCCCGCAGCGACGTCGCTCATTTCCTGACTCCACTGCTGCCAGAGCGAATTCAAATGGTGATGGAAGCGCTGGGTTTCTGCCCATTCAGTACCGTGAAGACGTACTACCTTATCATCCGGGAGCACAAACTCCAGCTCACCCCATACCAGGCCGCGTTTACAATGAATAGCCAGTAACTGATTGAAGGGAATAAGATACTCGTGACGATCGCCGGAAACCTTAATCCCGGCATTGAGAATAACGGCCCGATCGTAAGGGTGTTGTGCCAGACGTTTTCCAAGAGAAGTTGCTTTCAGTTCCATAAGACTCAAGCGGATCCACACGAAGAGGTTTGCTTATCAGTGTAACCGCCAGAGAAAACGTGCTCCAGCCCAAAAAAACGTTACAATTGCCGAATTCACAGAAAACCAGAGTTAACCGAGGGTTTATGCGTACTGTTCTGAATATTTTAAATTTTGTGCTCGGGGGATTCGCCACCACCTTAGCCTGGTTACTGGCTACGCTGGTCAGTATTGTGCTGATTTTTACTCTCCCCCTGACCCGCTCATGCTGGGAAATTACCCGACTCTCGCTGTTTCCCTACGGTAACGAAGCGATTCATGTCGATGAGCTTAATCCAGCGGGCAAAAACGTCCTGTTGAATACCGGAGGCACCGTGCTCAATATTTTCTGGCTGATTTTCTTCGGCTGGTGGTTGTGCCTGATGCACATTGTCTCCGGTATTGCCCAGTGCATTACGATTATTGGTATCCCGGTTGGCATTGCGAATTTCAAAATCGCGGCGATTGCACTGTGGCCGGTGGGTCGCCGGGTAGTGTCAGTTGAAGTTGCTCGCGCAGCGCGTGAAGCCAACGCGCGTCGTCGCTTCGAATAATCAGGACCGATGGCCTTTATGTTAAGTCCTCTGCTCAAACGCTATACCTGGAACAGCACCTGGCTGTACTACGTGCGGATTTTTATCGCGCTTTGCGGCACAACAGCGCTGCCCTGGTGGCTGGGTGACGTTAAGCTGACCATCCCGCTCACGCTGGGTATGGTCGCAGCCGCGCTTACTGACCTGGACGATCGTCTTGCAGGTCGCCTGCGCAATTTGATCATCACGCTGGTGTGCTTTTTCATTGCCTCGGCCTCGGTCGAACTGCTCTTCCCATGGCCATGGCTGTTTGCCCTTGGGTTAACGCTCTCCACCAGCGGCTTTATACTGCTGGGGGGATTAGGGCAGCGCTATGCAACCATCGCCTTTGGCGCGTTGCTGATCGCCATTTACACGATGCTCGGCACCTCGCTTTACGATCAGTGGTATCAGCAACCGATCCTGCTGCTCGCGGGCGCCATTTGGTACAACCTGTTAACCCTGACCGGACATCTTCTGTTCCCTATTCGCCCCTTGCAGGACAATCTGGCGCGTAGCTATGAACAGTTAGCGCACTATCTGGAACTGAAATCGCGTCTTTTTGATCCCGACATAGAAGATGAAAGCCAGGCGCCGCTGTATGATTTGGCTCTTGCGAATGGGCAACTGATGGCGACCCTAAACCAGACAAAGGTGTCACTGCTGACCCGCCTGCGCGGCGACCGCGGACAGCGAGGAACACGTCGCACGCTACATTACTATTTTGTGGCGCAGGATATTCACGAACGCGCAAGCTCCTCGCATATTCAATATCAAACGCTGCGCGACCATTTCCGCCACAGCGACGTGATGTTCCGCTTCCAGCGCCTGATGTCGATGCAGGGGCAAGCGTGTTCGCAACTGTCTCGCTGTATTTTATTACGCACGCCTTATCAGCACGATCCGCACTTTGAGCGCGTCTTCACCCATATTGATGCTGCACTTGAGCGCATGCGCGCGAGTGGTGAGCCTGCCGACCTGCTCAACACGTTGGGATTTTTGCTGTCAAACCTGCGGGCCATTGATGCCCAGTTGGCTACCATTGAGTCCGAACAGGCTCAGGTACTTTCGCGCAATGAGTCTGAAAATCAGCTTGCCGATGACAGCCCGCATGGGTTCAGTGATATCTGGTTGCGTCTGAGCCGTAATTTCACGCCTGAGTCCGCCCTGTTTCGTCATGCTGTTCGCATGTCGCTGGTGCTCTGCGTCGGCTATGCCATTATCCAGATAACCGGAATGAACCACGGGTACTGGATCCTGTTGACCAGTCTGTTTGTCTGCCAGCCAAACTACAACGCCACCCGACATCGTCTGGCACTAAGGATAATCGGCACATTAGTCGGGATCGCTATTGGGTTACCGATCCTGTGGTTTGTACCTTCTCTCGAAGGGCAATTGATCCTTCTGGTGATCACCGGCGTGTTGTTTTTTGCCTTTCGTAACGTCCAGTACGCGCATGCCACCATGTTTATCACGCTGCTGGTGCTGCTGTGCTTTAACCTGCTCGGTGAAGGTTTTGAAGTTGCACTTCCGCGCGTCATCGATACGTTGATCGGCTGTGCCATCGCCTGGGCTGCTGTCAGCTTTATCTGGCCAGACTGGCGTTTTCGGAATCTGCCGCGAGTGATTGAACGGGCCACTGACGCTAACTGTCGTTATCTTGATGCTATTCTCGAACAATATCATCAGGGGCGTGATAATCGTCTGGCATACCGTATCGCCCGCCGTGACGCGCACAATCGTGATGCGGAACTTGCTTCGGTGGTGTCGAACATGTCGAGTGAACCGGATGTCACGGCCCAAACACGCGAAACGGCGTTCCGCTTGCTGTGTCTTAACCATACGTTTACCAGCTATATTTCCGCCCTCGGCGCACATCGCGAGCAGTTAACCAATCCTGACGTCCTGGCATTGCTGGATGATGCCGTCTGCTATGTAGATGATGCGCTTCACCATCAACCTGCTGATGAGCAGCGCGTATACCAGGCGCTGGAAGATCTGAAGCAGCGAATTCAGCATCTCGAGCCTCGTCCGGACAGTAAAGAGCCGCTGGTCGTACAGCAAGTTGGGTTACTGATTGCCCTGCTCCCGGAGATTCGGCGATTACAGCAACAAATTGCTGTGCTGCCATCTAATACCCCGGTTCCGGCGTAAGAGAACTCACCCACTCCACCAGCTCCTGGCGACGCGTCGCCGGGAGCGCGGCTTCATGCACCCCGTCAACCGCCCCTTCAAGGGCATAGAGTATTTTTACCGTTAAGGCAGGGTTATTTTGCCGAAGTTTCAACCAGCACATCTGAGCTCCCAGCGATCGCAATGTCCCCTCATCCTTAATTCCTGCTTCATTTAGCAAGGTCTCGAGATGAAACGTCATATTCGGTAATTCCCGCAGGCGATGTTGTGCAAAGCGACTCTGTTTTTCCTTAACGGCTGCATCGAGTGAAAATTGTGATAGCGACACTAACTGCTGCTGGTTCTGCCACAGGGTATCGTTCACCTGGTAATAATTGAGTACAACCGGACGCCCGCGCTTGATAAATGTTAGCCAGACAGGAGAATTGTTTACACAGTAATGGGCGCTCTGCTCACAGGCGCGAAGATATAACTCACCGCTGGCAACCATGGCAAAGACCGTATCACCAACCGTCAGACTATAGCTGCCAAACAGTGAGCGGTAGTGAATTGTTCCCAGAGAAGCCAGATATTCTTGTGATTTATAGATTCTTGCATAAGACTTTTCTTTCATAAAAATCCTTTTAAATCATAACGTAAGCAAATAATTTGCAGTAGCAGATCCGTTAATGACGAAAATAGGCAACTTATGCGTATGGGGCAAGATGAATTTTATTTTTCCCGTGATGATGACTAAAAATTGCGAACCTGTTTCCGAAAATAAGGTTGATCTTTATTGATGGCGGGGTTACTGTATATCCATACAGTAACTCACAGGGCTGGATTGATTATGTACACTTCAGGTTATGCAAATCGTTCTTCGTCGTTCTCTTCCGCATCGAGCAGCATTGCGCGCGTTTCAGCAGAGAACGCTACCGCTGGGCTTATCAGTGAAGTGGTCTATCGCGAGGACCAGCCCATGATGACGCAGCTCCTGCTGCTTCCCCTGCTGCAACAGTTAGGGCAACAATCACGCTGGCAGCTGTGGCTGACGCCTCAGCAAAAATTAAGCCGTGAGTGGGTGCAGTCGGCCGGGCTTCCATTGACCAAAGTCATGCAAATCAGCCAGCTCTCCCCCTGCAATACGCTGGAATCGATGGTTCGTGCGCTGCGCACGGGTAACTACAGCGTCGTCATCGGCTGGTTGACGGAAGAATTAACCGAAGATGAACATGCCGAGCTGGTAAAAGCGGCAGATGAAGGTAATGCGATGGGATTTATCATGCGTCCTGTTCGCGCTCAGACACTTGCGGGGAGACAGCATTCCGGGCTAAAAATTCACTCGAATTTGTATCATTGAGTAAAATTAGGAATTATCCTGGAATTTTTTTTCATGTTTTAATTTGCCATTGAGCTGTAACGCGTTTTCCGGCTGAAGGCCTGTCTGAAGCGGTTTTCAGGAAATCCTCAGTACATTTATTCATCTATAAATGTTAAATAATGTGTACACAAGCCTTTTTTTTTCATATGCCTGACGGACTTCACACTTGTAAGTTTTCAACTACGTTGTAGACTTTACATCGCCAGGGGTGCTCGGCATAAGCCGCAGATATCGGTAGAGTAACTATTGAACTGGTCCCCGGGTGAAGGATTTAACCGTGTTATCTCTCTTCGGAGATATTCATGGCGAATTTTGGATGATAACGAGGCGCAAAAAATGAAAAAGACAGCTATCGCAATTGCAGTGGCACTGGCTGGTTTCGCTACCGTGGCGCAGGCCGCTCCGAAAGATAACACCTGGTACACTGGTGCTAAACTGGGCTGGTCTCAGTACCATGATATTGGCAACAACCAGATCAACAACTCCGGTCCTACCCACGAAAGCCAACTGGGTGCTGGTGCGTTCGGTGGTTATCAGGTTAACCCGTACGTTGGTTTCGAAATGGGTTACGACTGGTTAGGTCGTATGCCGTACAAAGGCGCCACCGATACTACCCACAATAATGGCGCTTTCAAAGCTCAGGGCGTTCAGCTGACCGCTAAACTGGGTTACCCAATCACTGACGATCTGGACGTTTATACCCGTCTGGGTGGTATGGTTTGGCGTGCAGACGCTAAAAACAACCAAGGCTTCAAAGACCACGACACTGGTGTTTCCCCAGTATTCGCAGGTGGCGTAGAGTATGCAATTACTCCTGAAATCGCTACCCGTCTGGAATACCAGTGGACCAACAACATCGGTGACGCGAACACCGTTGGCGGTCGTCCGGATAACGGTCTGTTGAGCGTTGGTGTTTCCTACCGTTTCGGTCAGCAGGAAGAAGCAGCTCCAGTAGTTGTTGCTCCGGCTCCGGCTCCGGAAGTACAGACCAAACACTTCACTCTGAAGTCTGACGTTCTGTTCAACTTCAACAAAGCAACTCTGAAACCAGAAGGCCAGCAGGCTCTGGATCAGATGTACAGCCAGCTGAGCAACCTGGATCCGAAAGACGGTTCCGTAGTGGTTCTGGGCTTCACTGACCGCATCGGTTCTGACGCTTACAACCAGGGTCTGTCCGAGAAACGTGCTCAGTCCGTTGTTGATTACCTGATCTCTAAAGGTATTCCTTCTGACAAAATCTCTGCACGTGGCATGGGCGAATCCAACCCGGTTACTGGCAACACCTGTGACAACGTGAAAGCTCGCGCTGCACTGATCGACTGCCTGGCTCCGGATCGTCGTGTTGAGATCGAAGTTAAAGGTATCAAAGACGTTGTAACTCAGCCTCAGGCTTAAGTTATCGTCTTATAAAAAAACCCCGCTTTGCGGGGTTTTTTTTCACTTTTTTATCAATCAAAGCACGCCTGTACACAACACATTTAGCCACTCTGTGGTTATTCTTTTCCCAGCAGCGCCTGTAAATCCTGCTTCAAGGTCGACATTTTATTCGCGTACTTCTCTTTATGCTCTGCGTCTTCAATCAGTTGCACAATGGTTTCAGAAAGCGTTTTGCCGCGCCGCTGCGCAAGCCCCGCTAAGCGCTGCCAGACCATAAATTCCAGATCGATAGATTTCTTTCGCGTATGCTGATGCTCCGCGTTAAAGTGCCGCTTACGCCTCGCTCGTATGGTTTGTTTCATACGATTTAGCAGCGCAGAGTTCATGTGTTCTTCAATCCAGGTATTGACCCGAACCGGTTCATTTTCGAGGGTTAGCAACAAATCAACGGCTTCTTCGGCAGCGCTGGCCTCTACGTAACGGGTGATTAACTCCCCCTCACGATGCTTCTTCACCAGATACTTCCATTTCCAGCCGCTTTCAAGGTTTTCAAGTTGTTGATATTTCATTGCGATCTCAATGTTACCGTGTAACTCTTATCAGAATATCAGCTTTTTCGGCATCTGAAGAAAAGAATATCCAGCCTGTGAACTGTCGCGCGTCATCGCATTCGTTTCACAGCGCTTTCCACGTGTGCAGTGATGATGGTTACGGTATAATCTCGTTTTTTACAACAGACTAAAAAACATCAACTTTGACCATTACGAAACTTGCATGGCGTGATCTGGTTCCTGACACCGATAGTTATCAGGAAGTATTTGCACAGCCGCACGTCACTGACGACACCGATACCTTACTTAGTGATACTCAGCCACGTTTACAATTTGCGCTGGAGCAGCTTCTTCAGCACTGGACGACGTCTTCGTTCATGCTGGTAAAAGCGCCGGAAGAGCTTGAGTACATCAACCTTATTGCAGAGGCCGCGCGGCCTCTGCACTCTGATGCCGGAAGTCTCACCGGAGGTCATTATGATATCTCCGGTCACACTATCCGCTATCGTACAGCTGAGAGAGCAGAAGACAATTTTGCGACATTAACCCAGGTAGTCTGCGCTGACTGGGTTGAAGCCGAACAACTGTTTGGCTGTCTGCGTCAGTTCAATGGCGAAATTACCCTACAACCAGGCCTTGTGCATCAGGCCAACGGTGGTGTGCTGGTTATTTCGTTGCGCACGCTACTGGCCCAACCGCTGCTGTGGATGCGCCTGAAAGCCATTGTCAGCCACGAGCGTTTTGACTGGGTAGCTTTTGATGAGTCTCGCCCGCTGCCCGTCTCCGTTCCACCTATGCCGCTTAAACTCAAAGTGGTATTAGTCGGTGAACGTGAATCACTGGCAGACTTCCAGGACATGGAGCCGGAGCTGGCTGAGCAGGCTATTTATAGCGAGTTTGAAGATAATCTGCAGATAGTGGATGCCGAAACCATGACGCAGTGGTGTCAGTGGGTAACACATACCGCTACGCGCAACAATTTGCCCTACCCGGCCCCTGATGCATGGCAAGTGCTAATCCGTGAAGCCGTTCGTTATACCGGCGAACAGGATACATTGCCGCTTAACCCGCTGTGGATCACCCGGCAGTTCAAAGAAGTGGCCCCGTTATGCGAGGTCGAAACCTGCAACGCTGAGCAGTTCAGTCTGATGCTAACCCAGCGTGAATGGCGGGAAGGTTTCCTCGCCGAACGAATGCAGGATGAGATCCTGCAGGAACAGATCCTGATCGAGACGGAAGGCGAGCGTATTGGCCAAATTAACGCCCTGTCGGTGATTGAATTTCCTGGCCACCCCCGCGCGTTTGGTGAGCCTTCTCGTATCAGCTGTGTGGTTCATATTGGCGACGGCGAATTTACGGATATTGAGCGCAAAGCCGAGCTTGGCGGAAATATTCATGCGAAGGGTATGATGATTATGCAGGCGTTCCTGATGTCGGAACTCCAGCTTGAGCAGCAAATCCCCTTCTCTGCCTCGCTGACCTTTGAGCAATCCTACAGCGAAGTAGACGGCGACAGCGCGTCCATGGCAGAACTTTGCGCATTGATTAGCGCCCTCGCCGACGTTCCTGTTAATCAAAGCATCGCCATTACCGGTTCTGTCGATCAGTTTGGTCGGGCACAACCTGTTGGTGGTCTGAATGAGAAGATTGAAGGCTTCTTCGCCATCTGTCAGCAGCGTGAGTTGACAGGCTCACAGGGCGTTATCATTCCTTCAGCGAATGTCAGACACCTGAGCCTGCATCCCGCACTGCTACAGGCCGTAGAAGAAGAAAAATTCACTATCTGGGCGGTGGACGACGTGACCGATGCGCTGCCACTGTTATTAAATCTGGTGTGGGATGGTGAAGGCCAGACAACGCTGATGCAAACTATCCAGGAGCGTATTGCTACGGCAACGCAGCAGGAAGGTCGTCACCGTTTTCCCTGGCCGCTACGTTGGCTGAACTGGATTATTCCGAACTGATCGGACTTGTTCAGCGTACACGTGTTAGCTATCCTGCGTGCTTCAATAAAATAAGGCTTACAGAGAACATGGTAGATAAACGCGAATCCTATACAAAAGAAGACCTTCTTGCCTCTGGTCGCGGTGAGCTGTTTGGCGCAAAAGGGCCACAACTGCCTGCACCAAGCATGCTGATGATGGACCGTGTCATCAAGATGACCGAAACCGGCGGCAACTTTGACAAAGGTTATGTTGAAGCTGAACTGGATATCAACCCGGACCTGTGGTT
Organism: Citrobacter sp. S46_ASV_140; assembly: GCF_018919545.1. Taxonomy (NCBI): domain Bacteria; kingdom Pseudomonadati; phylum Pseudomonadota; class Gammaproteobacteria; order Enterobacterales; family Enterobacteriaceae; genus Citrobacter; species Citrobacter sp. S46_ASV_140. The sequence continues at coordinate 19,841 of NZ_JAHLRC010000008.1, read as the reverse complement.
CTTCGGATGCCACTTTATCGGCGATCCGGTGATGCCGGGCTGCCTGGGTCTGGATGCCATGTGGCAGCTGGTTGGATTCTATCTCGGCTGGCTGGGCGGCGAAGGTAAAGGCCGCGCGCTGGGCGTAGGCGAAGTTAAATTCACCGGCCAGGTTCTGCCGACTGCGAAGAAAGTGACTTACCGCATTCACTTCAAACGCATCGTTAATCGTCGCCTGATCATGGGCCTGGCTGATGGTGAAGTGCTGGTTGATGGTCGTCTGATCTATACCGCAAACGATCTGAAAGTGGGTCTGTTCCAGGACACTTCTGCGTTCTAATCAAGGTCAGCGTAGCCGCCAGACATTAACGTTTATTCGTCTTGTCTGGTGGGCAAAAAGGCGAAACCTCCGCTCTGCGGAGGTTTCTTTTATCTAAAGAGACAGAATCAGGCCATTAAAACCCTATCCCCCATGGCTTCTCGCCAGCCTCCCAGCCAGTATGACCTCTGATTCAGCGTCTGATAGGGACACATTTCTTTTGATCGTCCGGCAATGCCGGCCTGATATCCACGTTGATGTGCCCGTTCCAGGCGATCTCGTTTTTGTCTCTTCATGCCTCGTTTCCCTCATCTTTTGGGTCTGGTGGAAAAGAAAACAGTGATTACTAAGTGTGCAATCACACTAAAACGAATACCCCTAAACATCAGGCTCGTCAATGCGCAAAATTCACGCCAGTGTCATATTTGTGAGCTACCCGCAAAATCATTTGTACAAAAATAGTCTGTCAGAACAGCTATCTCCACGGCTAAAAAAATAAAAAAAACCGCCCCGGGCAATGAACCAGGGGCGGCATAATTTACAATTATTTAAGCTTAAGGGATGCGTTTCAGCTCTTGAGCCATTGCCGTCGCTTCCTGGCTCCAGGCGTTGGCCAGAACCTTCACCATCTCATCGTAGCCGTCTTTAGTCTGTACAGCTTCGATGTGGAATGGACGCTTGATCAACTGCCCCTGGTGATTCAGCAGCCATTCACCGCTCACGATGACCTTACCATCGTACCGACCGTGGAAGCCGGTCACGGTAACGTTCAACGTGTCCTGAGTGCTTCCCAGCGGCTGCGAAGCGACAACCCAGCCAGGCAACTGCATACTGAGGTTCGTAACCAGGGTATTGCGCAATTGCTGATCTAAGGGGCTGGCCCAGAGATTATTATTCGCTATCACATATTGCACATCGCTGGTCTGGTAAACCACCCCATTACCCGCCAGATAGTCCGGGACCGCAATCTGTTCAACCCACAGCAGACGGTTACCCTGGTTAGCTGAGCTCTGTACGCCCCCTTGCGCGATAGGAAGCTGGTAATAACTTTTATTTTCTCCGCTGGAGCTACATGACGTCAGCCAGACCGCCATCATCGCCACTAGCCACTTTTTCATTGTTTCGCCCTCTTCGGCTCTGGATCTTTTTTGTCCTTCGCTTCAAATACCAGCGCATTGCTCTTATCGTTCAACGTTTTCAGTACCGGTTGAAGTTCTCGCAGCACCTGATCAAGACGCTGCATATCCGCCACCATCTTGTTGTAGGCGGCGGAACCCGGCTGGAAGCCCTGCATACTACGGTTCAGTTCACGCAGCGTATTCTGCATATCCGCCGGAAGATCCTGCATCGACTGACTGGACGTGATCTTATTCATGTTGTCCAGCGTGGTTTGCAGATGCTTCATCGTGCGCTGGCTTTCCGACAACGTATTGGTCGCCTGCTCAATCATCGGGTTCAACGGCAGATTGTTAATCTTATCCAGCGCTTCCATCAGTCGCTGCTGGATCTGCGCCAGACCACCGCTCACGGTCGGAATAATTTGATAACCATTAAATTCGCGCACACCGGTAATCGGCGGTTCTTTCGGGTAGAAGTCGAGATCGACATACAGAGCGCCAGTCACCAGGTTCCCGGTTTTCAGCGATGCCCGTAAGCCACGTTTAAGCAATTCTGCCAGATGAGCGCCAACATCAGTATCTTCTCCCAGCTGTGCCTTCAGACGTTCTGGTTCGATACGTACCAGCACCGGAATGCGGTAATCATTGTTGAAGACCTGACGCATATTCGGGGAGAAGAAAGGTACTTTACTTACCGTACCCAAACGGATGCCACGGAATTCCAGTGGCGCGCCGGGCTGCAGGCCACGAATTGAATCTTTAAAGAACATCAGGTAATCAATATGATCGGTATACAGTGAATCCTGAATACTTTTTTGGTCGTCATAAAGATTAAACGCAGACTGTTGTGCGACCGGTTCGCCTTGTTCCAGCCCTTCTGGCACATCAAAACTTACGCCACCGCCAAACAGCGTGGAGAGAGATCCCATTTCCACGCGCATACCTGCCGAAGTAAGATCTACGGCGATCCCACTGTCTTTCCAGAAACGCACATTGCTGGTCACCAGACGATCGTTAGGCGCATTGATAAATAGCTGGTAGCTAATCGTACGCTTTTGCGCATCAAATGTGCTGGTTTCAACCGAACCTACACGATAACCACGGAACAGAACCGGGTCGCCCGGGCTCAACTGACCGGCTTTTTTGCTGTCCAGAATCACACGGATCCCTTTCGCATCTGGCGGTGCCAGCGGCGGTGAATCCAGCAGTTGGTAATTTTCCAGCTTGCTGCCTTTATTGCCTGGCTGCAGTTCAATATAAGCCCCGGACAATAGCGTGCCGAGCCCACTGATACCTTCACGCCCAACCTGCGGCTTCACCACCCAAAAGACAGAATCTTTATGCAGCAGCTTTTCCATTCCGGAGTTAAGACGAGCTTTAATTTCCACATGGGTCAAATCATCAGTCAGGGTTGCGCTCTCGACGATGCCGACATCCACGCTGCGGCTCTTAATGGTCGTTTTGCCCCCTTCAATACCTTCGGCATTGGTGGTAATCAGCGTGACTTGTGGCCCCTGATGACTGTAATGATAAAACAGGACCCATGCGCCAATGAGGGCAGTGACTATAGGGAATATCCACACGGGCGACCAGTTTTTTACCTTTTGCACTTTGGCTTCCCCACTTTTAGATTCCATGCTGTCAGGACTCCTCATGATCTGGTTCACGGTCCCACGACAGACGGGGATCAAATGTCATCGCAGAAAACATTGTCATAATGACGACTAAAGCAAACATCAAAGCACCCATTGCAGGATAAATGTTCATTAACCCTCCCATGCGCACCAGCGCAGAGAGTACGGCAATTACAAAAACGTCGATCATTGACCAGCGACCGACAAATTCTACAACCTCATAAATTAAATGCATTCGTTCACTGTCGCGTTTGCCGTGCCCTTTGGCATCCCAACACAGCCAGGCAATGGCGATCATTTTCAACGTCGGCACCATAATACTGGCGATAAAGATAATCGCAGCCACCGGGTAAGAGCCTTCGCTCCAGATTAAAACCACGCCCTCGAGTATCGTCGAAGGCAGCTTTGACCCGAGCAGATCGGTGATCATGATCGGCAGAATATTGGCAGGAAGATAAAGCATGATCGACGTAAACAGTAATGCCAATGTCCATTGCAGACTGTTTTTACGCCGCACATAACCTTTCGTCTGACAGCGTGGGCATACCAGCTCGTCTGCAGGAAGAATAGCGGTGCAGCAGGAACAGGAACGCAACCCTTGTCGGATGCCGGGCACACCAGGCTTTAATTCCTGCTTAATGGCTGGCATAGGGGCAATATCATCCCACAACCAACGGCGATCCACACACTGGAAAGCCCGCAACTGGAGCATACAAAACATGCACCACGGGATGAAGCTGCTGCCCACGCCGATATCGCCGTAGGCCATCAGCTTAACAAAGCTCACCAGCACGCCCGCGAGGAAAATTTCTGCCATTCCCCAGCTTTTTAACTGAAACAAAATACGCGCCAGCCATGTTTTAAGCCGCTCAGGCATATGAACCCGATTCACCAACAGCAAAATGGTCAACAAGCAAAAAGCGGGAACCAACTGAACGAATAAGATAAAGAAGGTACCGAGGCTGGCGTAATCTTCCGAAAAGAGAACGCTGGGGATTTGCAGCAGCGTCACTTCGCTGCTCACCCCCGCAACATTCATATTCACAAAGGGAAAGAGGTTTGACAAAAGCAGCATAAATAATGCTGCTAACACATAGGCGGTAGGACGCTGCCGTGGCGCGTCCCACTCAACCGTTAACGTAGTGCCACATCGTGGACATGCCGCTTTCTGACCATGCTCAAGGCGAGGTAACGCCACCAGCATGTCACACTGCGAGCACAGAATATGCTTCGCGGCATGGTGATGTTCGCACATATGTGCTCCTTTAAATTATGCGCCGTTCTTCAAAGACTCAAGATACTCCCAGCGCTCAAAGGCTTGCTCAAGTTCTTGTTCAGCTTCGTTCAGATTAGCTAATACCTGTTGCGTTTGCTCATGCGGCTGACTGAAAAAAGCGGCGTCAGCTACCTGAGCTTGTAATGCTTCCAGTTTAGCTTCCAGTTCTTCAAGCAGCGCGGGGAGCAGCTCCAGTTCGCGCTGCAGTTTATAGCTTAGTTTGCTCGTGCTGCGTTTGACAATTTCTGCTTTAGGAGCAACGGTTTCCTCTGTTTTTTTCGCAACTGGCTGTTTAAACGCCACATACTGCGATTGCTGGCTGCGGGCATCATGATAACCGCCGACATAACGACCAATTTTACCGCCGCCTTCGAAGATCCAGCATTCGGTTACGGTATTATCCACAAACTGACGGTCGTGGCTCACCAGCAGCACGGTGCCCTGGTAGCTATCAATCAGCTCTTCAAGCAGTTCCAGCGTTTCGACGTCCAGATCGTTCGTTGGTTCATCGAGAATCAAAAGATTACTGGGTTTGAGAAAAAGACGCGCCAGCAGTAGGCGATTGCGTTCCCCACCAGAGAGCGCACGTACTGGCGTCATCGCCCGTTTCGGATGGAACAGGAAATCCTGGAGATAGCCCAGCACATGGCGAGGTTTACCGTTAACCAGCACCTCTTGCTTACCCTCAGCAAGGTTGTCCATCACGGTTTTATCCGGATCCAGTTCGGCGCGGTGCTGATCGAAATACGCCACTTCCAGCTTCGTGCCGACGTGAATGCGTCCGCTGTCAGCCTGAAGCTGACCTAACATCAGCTTCAGCAGCGTTGTTTTACCGCAGCCGTTAGGTCCAATTAGCGCAATCTTGTCGCTACGTTGCACCTGCGCGGAGAAATCTTTTACCAGTTGCTTTCCATCAACCTGGTAATCAACATTCTCCATTTCGAAGACAATCTTGCCAGAGCGGCTCGCCTCTTCGACCTGCATCTTCGCCGTGCCCATCACTTCGCGACGTTCGCCACGCTCGCGACGCATGGCTTTCAGCGCCCGCACGCGGCCTTCATTACGGGTACGACGCGCTTTGATGCCCTGACGGATCCAGACTTCTTCCTGAGCCAGCTTGCGATCAAATTCCGCGTTTTGGAGATCTTCCACCCGCAGCGCTTCTTCTTTATCCAGCAGATACTGATCGTAGTTCCCCGGATAGGTCACCAGCTTGCCGCGGTCGAGATCGACAATACGCGTCGCCATATTGCGAATAAATGAACGGTCGTGGGAAATGAAAATAATTGTCCCATTGAAGGATTTCAGGAACCCTTCCAGCCAGTCGATAGTTTCAATATCCAGGTGGTTAGTTGGTTCATCCAGCAGCAGTACGCGCGGGTTGCTCACTAACGCGCGGCCCAGCGCCGCCTTACGCAGCCAGCCGCCCGAAAGCGAAGAAAGCGCGGCGTTAGGATCCAGTCCCAGTTGTGCCAGCACTTCATTAATGCGGCTTTCGAGCTGCCACAGATTATGGTGATCGAGCATTTCCTGAACCCGCGCCATTTCATTCAGGTTTCTGTCGCTGGGATCGGTCATCACCAGGCGCGAAATATCGTGATAACGCTTCAGATATTCAGCCTGTTCCTCAATACCTTCGGCAACGAAGTCATAGACGCTGCCCTCAACATTACGCGGCGGATCCTGCTGCAGACGCGCCACAACCAGGTCCTGCTCATAAATAATACGCCCGTCGTCAAGACCCTGTTCACGGTTGAGGATCTTCATCAGCGTCGACTTACCTGCGCCATTACGGCCAACCAGACAGACGCGTTCGTTATCTTCGATATGCAGTTCTGCATTATCAAGAAGCGGCGCATCGCTGAACGACAGCCATGCACCATGCATACTGATCAATGACATTTATTTATCCTTTCAGGCTGCGGTAATCAGCCAGCAATTGTGGATCTGACGGTTACGGGCAAAATCCTGGGAAAGCGTTTTTTGGGTGATTTCTTGTGCTTTTAATCCCAGTTCAGCCAGACCGTCGAGATCCATACGGAACCCACGCTTGTTGTTGGAGAACATGATCGTGCCGTCTTTACGCAGCAGACGTTTCAGATCTTTCATCAGCGCCAGATGATCGCGCTGTACATCAAACGAGTCTTCCATACGTTTTGAGTTAGAGAACGTCGGCGGATCGATGAAAATCAGATCAAACTGTTCATTGGCATCGCGCAGCCAGCCCAGGCAATCGGCCTGAATTAAACGGTGAGCGCGACCACTCAGGCCGTTCAGGCGCAGGTTACGCTCAGCCCACTCCAGGTAGGTACGCGACATATCAACCGTCGTGGTGCTACGTGCACCGCCCAGCCCGGCATGAACGCTGGCACTGCCGGTGTAGGAAAACAGGTTAAGGAAATCCTTACCTTTACTCATCTGGCCCAGCATGCGGCGCGCAATACGGTGATCGAGGAACAAACCGGTATCAAGATAGTCTGTCAGGTTGACCCACAGGCGGGCGTTGTACTCACTTACCTCAATGAATTCACCCTTCTCATTCATCTTCTGATACTGGTTCTTCCCTTTCTGCCGCTCACGGGTTTTCAGCACCAGTTTATTTGGCGCGATTTCCAGGACAGACAACGTTGCGGCAATGATATCGAACAGGCGTTGACGTGCTTTTTGCGCATCGACCGTCTTCGGCGGAGCGTATTCCTGAACCACGACCCACTCACCGTAACGGTCCACTGCAACGTTGTATTCCGGCAGGTCAGCATCATACAGGCGATAGCATTCAATTCCTTCCTGACGCGCCCATTTTTCCAGCTTCTTGATATTCTTGCGCAGGCGGTTGGCATAATCTTCAGCGACCGTGGCTGGCTTGCTGTCCGCAGTGGTCTCTGCAACGTGATAGTTTTTCTGTACGCAATCCAGCGGACCGTTTTTCGCTTTGAACTGCTTGTCAGCACGTAATTGCAGGCTGCTGAGCAAATCCGGAGAGGCGCTGAACAGCGACAAGTTCCAGCCGCCAAACTGGTTTTTCATCGTACGGCCCAGCAAGCTATGCAGGGCAATCAGCGCCGGTTCGCTATCCAGACGTTCGCCGTAGGGTGGGTTACTGATCACCGTACCATACGGTCCCTTCGGCAGTGGATTGCTCAGTTTGGCGACATCTTTAACGTCAAATGTCATCAGATCGGCAATACCTGCGCGGCGGGCGTTACTACGCGCTTTTTCAATCACGCGCGCATCGCTGTCGGAGCCATAGAAGTGCGAAGTATAGTCAGCTAGTCCCTTACGCGCACGCACCTGAGCTTCGGCTTTAACCTCTTGCCAGACGGCTTCATCGTGCTGTGCCCAACCGCTAAAGCCCCAGTACCCGCGGTGCAGGCCCGGCGCGCGATCGGTTGCCCACATCGCCGCTTCAATCAGCAGCGTGCCGGAGCCGCACATCGGATCGAGTAACGGTGTGCCCGGCTGCCAGCCAGAACGCATAACAATAGCGGCGGCCAGCGTCTCTTTAATCGGCGCCTGGCCCGCGCGATCGCGATAACCGCGCTGATGCAAACCGTCTCCGCTCAGATCGAGCGCAATGCTGGCGGTATCTTTGTTCAACCAGACGTTGATTCGCAGATCCGGAGATTCACGATCCACATTCGGACGCGGAAGATTTTTGCGGGTAAAGGCATCGACAATCGCATCCTTGACCTTCAGCGCGCCGTACTGGCTGTTACGAATGGTCTCGTTCAGGCCGCTAAAATGGACGGCAAACGTAGCACCAGGATTAAATATCTCTGTCCAGTCGATTGCCTGAACGCCGAGGTACAGATCAAGATCGCTGTAGACCTTGCACTCTCCCATCGGCAGGATAATGCGCGAGGCCAGGCGGCTCCACATCAGGCTCTGGTAAACAAGCCGCGTGTCGCCCTTAAAATGGACCCCACCCTGAACGACCTGACACTCCAGCGCGCCGAGGTTTTCCAGTTCAGTTTTTAACAGCTCTTCCAGCCCGCGGGCCGTACTGGCAAACAGAGAATTCATAATGTCACTTTTACTCCTAGAAAATTGCTGCGCATTATAGCTAATATGGGCTGTATGTCATAAAGTTGAAGGCTTATTTTCGTTCAAGGGGCTGTGCAGTGGTAACGTTGACCCGACTTTTTATTCATCCGGTTAAATCAATGCGTGGAATTGGACTCACGCACGCCCTGGCAGACGTGAGCGGTCTCGCCCTGGATCGTATATTTATGATTACCGAACCCGACGGGACGTTCATTACCGCCCGACAGTTCCCGCAAATGGTCCGCTTTACCCCTTCCCCTTTCCACGATGGACTTCATCTCACGGCTCCAGACGGCAGCAGCGCGCTCGTGCGATTCGCAGACTTCGCTACCCAGGATTCGCCAACAGAGGTGTGGGGAAACCATTTTACCGCGCGTATTGCCCCAGCGGCTATCAACCTGTGGCTGAGCGGCTTTTTCTCCCGTGACGTGCAGTTGCGCTGGGTGGGTCCGCAACTGACACGCCGGGTGAAGCGCCACGCTGATGTTCCTTTGTCCTTCGCCGATGGTTATCCCTACCTGTTGGCCAACGAAGCATCTCTGCGCGATGTGCAACAGCGCTGTCCAGCAAGCGTCAAAATGGAACAGTTTCGCCCCAACCTGGTGGTTTCGGGGGCTGACGCCTGGGCAGAAGACACGTGGAAAGTGATTCGCATTGGCGACGTCATTTTTGATGTGGCAAAACCCTGTAGCCGCTGCATTTTCACTACCGTTAGTCCAGAAAAAGGCCAGAAACATCCGTCTGGCGAGCCGCTCGCCACGCTGCAAACCTTCCGGACAGCGGTGGATAACGGCGACGTCGATTTCGGCCAGAATCTTATCGCACGCAACAGTGGCGTTATTCGCGTCGGCGATGAGGTAGAAATTTTGGCAACCGGTCCCGCCAGAGCTTACGGTGCGGCGGAGCCAGACGATACCGCACTGGAACAACAGCCCGATGCCACGGTACTTATTGACTGGCAGGGCCAGACCTTTCGCGGAAATAATCAGCAGGTATTGCTTGAACAACTGGAAAACCAGGGTATCCGGGTGCCCTATTCATGCCGGGCAGGAATTTGCGGATGCTGTCGAATTCGACTGTTGGAAGGCGAAGTTAGTCCGCTGAAAAAATCAGCGATTGGGGATGACGGGACGATTCTGTGCTGCAGTTGCGTTCCCAAAACGACAATCAGGCTGGAGAGTTAAACCGCCTGTTCAAGGCTGAAACTGTCGGCAATAACCTGCGGTTTCAGTCGGTCATTCATTATTTTAATCGCGTCGCCAAGCTGCATTGTGCGCCCGGCAATAACCACACCAGGTTGTGCAAGCAGACAAAGCGCGGCATTTTCACCCGGTTCAACCACTAACAGGTTTACCTGTTCATCCGTATCGCTTAAATCCACACAAGCAGCATCCCCCACGACTGGCGACCAGTTAATACCGTGTGCGACAAAGTGCCAGCTTTTTGGCATTTGCGGTTTAAGGTAACGAATCGCCACCAGCGCATTAAGCACCAGTTCCGCCTTTTGCTCTTTGGCTAAATCCAGGTAGCGACATTTTTCTTCAAAGGAAAAATAAAGCGCGGCGTCATCAACACAAAAACCCGACGGAGAAAATGCATCCGGAGTGAGCATTTTACGAGCAAAACGCGAACGGAATAACATGCCATTGGCTAAATCGAGCATCATACGATCGTGCTCTTCATCATAATACCAGCGCCAGTTATCGTCGGGTTTAATTCGCATCAGTTTCTCTCCTTTCCTTAATCATCACCATTACGACTGTATCCTTTTGCCGCTTCGTTTATTGCCTTAATAATAAAAGCTCAGAATGTTTAAATAAGCAACAGTAAAGGAATATAAAACAACCAGGGCCAGAAATAAAGCCCTGGATTGTGATTAAGGTAGCATTCAGATATTGGTGACGATTTCTTTAATCAACGGTGGGCCTTTAAAAATAAAGCCCGAATAAATCTGTACCAGAGAAGCACCGGCAGCTATTTTCTCACGCGCGGCGATTACTGAGTCGATACCACCAACCCCAATAATCGGCAGCTGACCTTTTAATTCCTGAGACAACTGGCGAATAATTTCTGTACTTTTTAATTGTAACGGTCGACCGCTCAGGCCACCCATTTGATCGCAATTTTTCATTCCCTGAACGAGAGAACGATCGAGAGTGGTGTTAGTCGCAATTACGCCATCAATATTATGACGAACTAAACTGTCAGCAACCTGGATCAGTTCTTCCACAGAAAGATCCGGTGCGATCTTAACCGCCACTGGAACATATTTATGATGGATCTCTTGCAGATCATTTTGCTTATTTTTAATTGCCGTCAGAAGATCATCCAGCGCCTCACCATATTGCAGCGTACGTAATCCCGGCGTATTCGGTGAAGAGATATTAATCGCGATATAACCAGCATAAGCATAGACTTTTTCCATACAAATCAGATAGTCATCTTTGCCGTTCTCTACCGGAGTATCTTTATTCTTACCAATATTAATCCCCAGAATACCGTCAAAATGCGATTTTTTAACGTTCTCAACCAGGTTATCAACCCCCAGGTTATTAAACCCCATGCGGTTGATCAAACCTTCTGCATCGACCAGACGAAACAGACGTGGTTTATCATTACCCGGCTGAGGACGCGGCGTCACGGTACCAATCTCAATGGAACCAAATCCCATCGCGCCGAGCGCATCAATGCACTCCCCGTCTTTATCCAGTCCGGCAGCAAGCCCGAGTGGATTTTTAAACGTCAGCCCCATACAGGTAACCGGTTTTGCGGGTACTTTCTGGCGGACAAGCGCTTCGAGCGGCGTGCCGGTAATGCGACGTAATTGCTGGAATGTCAATTCATGAGCGCGCTCTGGATCGAGCTGGAAAAGGGCTTTACGAACGAAGGGGTAGTACATGAACTCTCCTGGATTCCCGGTGTGCAAACCGGGGGCGTATTATGTGCGATCGCGAGCAAAAAGGGAATTGACCTGCGGCAATAAATAGCAATCGTTTTCCTGCTTCCTCCTTTTTATTCATTTTTCAACTTTTCTATCCCGTATAAATCATTTCGATAAACAAAGTCTCTCTGCCAGACTGCACAAATTGTTATCAATGTTAATCAAAAGCAAACAATTGGTTATAAGGGGAGAATAACATTATGCGCGTCATCACTCTGGCGGGAAGCCCACGCTTTCCCTCTCGCTCCAGCGCGTTGCTGGAATATGCCCGAGAAAAATTGAACGGCCAGGATGTCGAAGTCTTTCACTGGAACCTGCACAACTTTGCCCCGGAAGACCTGATCTATGCCCGTTTTGACAGTCCGGCGCTGAAGACATTTATCGAACAACTACAGGATGCTGACGGGCTGATTGTCGCAACGCCGGTCTACAAAGCAGCTTACTCTGGCGCACTGAAAACGCTGCTCGATCTGCTCCCCGAGCGGGCGCTGGAAGGAAAAGTGGTTTTGCCGCTGGCGACCGGCGGCAGCGTGGCGCATTTACTGGCCGTCGATTACGCGCTGAAACCGGTGCTGAGCGCGCTAAAGGCTCAGGAGATCCTGCACGGCGTGTTTGCCGATGATTCACAGGTCATCGACTATCAGCATAAACCGCAGTTTACGCCCAACCTGCAGCAGCGCCTGGACAGTGCGCTCGACACTTTCTGGCTGGCGTTGCATCGTCGCGATCTCCAACTCCCGCAACTGAACGCCCTGCGAGGTGCCGCCCATGCTTAATCTGCTCAAGCGTCATACCTCATGGCTGGCATTAACCGGGCTGCTGTCACTGTCATCCTTGGTGCATGCCGCAGAATCGGCTCCGGATGCCCTGCGCATTGGGTATCAGAAAGGAAGCGTCAGCATGGTGCTGGCAAAAAGTCATCAGCTACTGGAGAAACGCTACCCACAGACCAAAATCTCGTGGATTGAGTTCCCGGCTGGACCGCAAATGCTGGAAGCACTCAATATCGGCAGTATCGATCTCGGCAGTACCGGTGACATTCCGCCAATTTTCGCCCAGGCCGCCGGAGCCGATCTGGTTTATGTGGGCGTCGAACCGCCCAAACCGAAAGCCGAAGTGATTCTGGTGCCGAAAAATAGCCCGATCCAGAGCGTTGCGCAGCTCAAAGGGCATAAAGTCGCCTTCCAGAAAGGTTCCAGCGCCCACAATTTACTGCTCCGGGCGCTGCAACAGGCAGGGTTGAAATTTACCGATATTCAACCGACTTATCTGACCCCCGCCGATGCGCGAGCGGCCTTCCAGCAAGGAAACGTCGATGCGTGGGCTATCTGGGATCCCTACTATTCGGCCGCATTACTGCAAGGTGATGTGCGCGTGCTGAAAGACGGCTCAGACCTCAAGCAGACCGGTTCGTTTTATCTCGCTGCACGTCCTTATGCCGAAAAAAATAGCGCTTTTGTTCTTGGCGTACTGGATACCTTTAGCCAGGCGGATGCGTTAACTCTCAGCCAACGCCAGCAAAGTATTACTCTGCTGGCTAAAACCATGGGTCTGCCCGAGCCGGTAATTGCGTCTTATCTGGATCACCGTCCGCCAACCACCATTACGCCCGTCAGCGCCTCGGTTGCCGCCCTACAACAACAAACCGCGGATCTGTTTTATGACAACCGTCTGGTGCCGAAAAAAATCGATATTCGCCAGCGTATCTGGCAACCCACTCAGCAGGCAGGAGAAAAATTATGAGTCTGAACATGTTCTGGTTTTTACCCACCCACGGTGACGGTCATTATCTGGGGACGGAAGAAGGTTCGCGCCCGGTCGATCACGGTTATTTGCAACAAATTGCGCAAACAGCCGATCGTCTGGGATTTACTGGCGTTCTGATCCCAACCGGTCGCTCCTGTGAAGATGCCTGGCTGATCGCAGCGTCGATGATCCCGGTCACCCAGCGATTAAAGTTTCTGGTCGCGCTTCGTCCAAGCGTAACCTCGCCGACGGTCGCCGCCCGCCAGGCTGCGACGCTCGACAGACTCTCTAACGGCCGGGCGTTATTCAACCTGGTAACCGGCAGCGATCCACAAGAGCTAGCGGGTGACGGCGTGTTCCTTGATCACACCGAGCGCTATGAAGCCTCTGCTGAATTCACTCAGGTCTGGCGGCGTTTGCTGCAAGGTGAAACCGTGGATTTCAACGGCAAACACATTCATGTCCGCGGCGCGAAACTGTTTTTCCCTCCTGTACAACAACCCCGGCCACCGCTTTATTTCGGCGGTTCGTCTGATGTTGCACAAGATCTTGCTGCCGAGCAGGTTGATCTCTATCTGACCTGGGGCGAGCCACCTGAACAGGTGAAAGAGAAGATTGAACAGGTGCGGGCCAAAGCGGCGGCGCTCGGGCGCAAGATCCGCTTTGGTATTCGTCTGCATGTGATCGTCCGGGAGACAACACAAGAGGCGTGGCAGGCAGCGGATCGTCTGATAGCCCATCTGGATGACGACACCATTACCAAAGCCCAGGCCGCCTTCTCAAGAACGGATTCGGTTGGTCAGCAGCGAATGGCTGCGCTGCACAACGGTAAACGCGACAAACTGGAAATCAGCCCGAACTTGTGGGCAGGAGTAGGACTGGTGCGCGGTGGCGCGGGTACCGCGCTGGTCGGAGATGGTCCAACGGTCGCGGCGCGTATCAACGAGTATGCCGCACTGGGAATCGACAGTTTTGTGTTGTCCGGGTATCCACATCTGGAAGAGGCATACAAGGTTGGCGAGCTGCTGTTCCCACATCTGGATGTCGCTATACCAGAAATTCCACAGCCGCAGCGCCAGCATCAACAAGGCGAAGCGGTGGCAAACGAATTTATCCCACGCAAAATCGCGCAAAGCTAAGGAGCCTGCTGATGGCAACGCCGAAAAACAGGTGGTTACTGCGCCTCGCGCCCTGGTTTTTACCGGTTGGGTTGGTCGCGCTCTGGCAGCTCGCATCATCAATGGGCTGGTTGTCCACCCGCATCCTGCCCTCTCCGGAGGGCGTTGTCGAAGCCTTCTGGACGCTTTCCGCCAGCGGCGAGCTTTGGCAGCATCTGGCGATCAGCTCCTGGCGCGCGCTGGTAGGCTTCTCCATCGGCGGATCGATTGGCCTGACGCTGGGACTGATTAGCGGTCTTTCGCGGTGGGGAGAACGCCTGCTGGATACTTCGGTGCAGATGCTGCGTAACGTGCCGCATCTGGCGCTGATCCCACTGGTGATTTTGTGGTTCGGCATTGATGAATCCGCCAAGATCTTTCTCGTCGCGCTGGGCACGCTTTTTCCGATTTACATCAACACCTGGCATGGGATCCGCAATATCGATCGCGGTCTGGTAGAGATGGCTCGCAGCTATGGGTTGTCTGGTTTTTCACTATTTATTCATGTGATCCTCCCCGGCGCCCTGCCCTCGATTATGGTTGGCGTGCGTTTTGCTCTCGGGCTGATGTGGTTGACGCTTATTGTCGCGGAAACCATTTCAGCCAATGCCGGCATTGGTTACCTGGCAATGAACGCCCGCGAATTTCTGCAAACCGATGTGGTCGTGGTGGCCATTATTCTCTACGCCCTGCTCGGCAAACTTGCCGACGTCAGCGCCCAATGGCTGGAGCGGATCTGGCTGCGCTGGAAGCCGGCTTACCATGTGAAGGAGGCTACCGTATGAATACCGCTCGTTTGAACCAAGGCACGCCGCTTTTACTGAGTGCCGTGACGAAACAATACGCCGCCAATACGGTGCTCAATCAGTTAGATTTGCACATTCAGGCCGGACAGTTTGTTGCCGTGGTTGGCCGCAGCGGAGGAGGTAAAAGCACTCTGCTGCGTCTGCTGGCTGGGCTGGAGTCTCCTACCTCAGGTGCATTACTTGCCGGAACCACCCCGCTGGCAGAAATTCAGGAGGATACGCGAATGATGTTTCAGGATGCGCGTCTGCTACCCTGGAAGACGGTTATCGATAATGTGGGTCTGGGTCTGAAAGGTCACTGGCGCGATGCGGCCCGGGACGCGCTGGCCGCAGTTGGGCTGGAGAATCGTGCTCAGGAATGGCCTGCCGCCCTGTCCGGTGGACAAAAACAGCGCGTGGCCCTGGCGCGGGCATTAATTCATCGTCCCGGTCTGCTGCTGCTGGATGAACCCCTCGGTGCGCTGGATGCCTTAACCCGCCTTGAAATGCAGGAGCTGATTGTCTCTTTATGGCAAGAGCACGGCTTTACCGTACTGCTGGTCACCCATGACGTCAGTGAAGCGGTGGCAATGGCCGATCGCGTGTTGCTTATTGAAGATGGAAAAATCGGACTGGATTTAACAGTGGATATTGCGCGACCACGCCGGATTGGTTCGGTGCGTCTGGCAGAGCTGGAAACAGAAGTGTTGAACCGGGTAATGCAGCGTAGCGAAACGGAACAGCCGATCCGCCGGCATGGATAAGCATTTAGAAAAATCAGGCCCAGTAAGCGCAAGCGCCACCGGGCCTTTTGCTGGATGGCGGCGTTACCGCCTAATCCGGCTTACAAAACGACAGGTCAACGTTTCAGGCTAACGCTTTGGTTACCTTCTCGAACAGATCGCCGGAGAGATTCTCCAGACCTTTCAGCTGTTCCAGCGCCGCGCGCATCTGCGTCTGACGTTTTGCATCATACCGTTTTAAGCGAATCAGCGGCTCAATCAGACGTGACGCCACCTGCGGGTTACGGCTATTGAGTTCAGTCAGCATGTCGACCAGGAACTGATAGCCGCTGCCATCTTCCGCATGGAATGCCGCCGGGTTGCTGCCCGCAAAGGCGCCAATCAGAGATCGGATTCGGTTCGGGTTACTCATACTGAAGGAACGGTGCTTCAGTAAGCCACGTACCGTTTCCAGCACGTTTCTCGCCGGGCTGGTGGATTGCAGGATAAACCATTTGTCCATCACCAGACCGTCATGATGCCACTTATCGTCATACTCCTGCATTAGCGTGTCGCGGCAAGGCAGTTGCGCCGCGACTGCCGCGGACAGCGCCGCCAGCGCATCGGTCATATTGTTTGCTTCACGGTACTGCTTGCTGACCAGCGTGTCGGCCAGATGGGTTTCGCCAAAGGCCAGGAAACGCAGGCAGGCATTACGTAGCGTACGCTTGCCAATATCGGCATGCTCAACGCGGTACTCATCAAGATGATTAGCGTTATAGATGGCGAGGAATTCATCCGCCAGTTCGGCCGCCAGCGTGCGAGTTAACGCTTCACGTACTTCCGTTATCGCCACCGGATCGATGATGTCGAACAGTTCAGCAATTTCATTCACCGAAGGCAGCGTCAGAATCTCTGCCGCCAGTGCCGGATCGATTTTCTCATCCAGCAAAATCGCCCGGAATGCATCGGCCACGTGTACCGGCAGCGACAGCGGCTGTCCCTGCTGATGGCGGGCTACGTTGAGCTTAATATAGGTCGCCAGCAAGCTTTGCGCCGCGTCCCAACGAGAGAAATCGTTACGCGCATGACGCATCAGGAAGGTCAGTTGCTGATCGCTCCATTTGTATTCCAGTTTTACCGGTGCGGAGAATTCGCACAGCAGTGCCGGAACCGGCTGGAAGTAGACGTTATCGAAGACAAACGTCTGCTCAGCCTGAGTGACATTGAGTACGGAATTCACCGGGTGCCCGCCTTTTTGCAGCGGGATCACTTTCCCTTCGTTGTCATACAACTCGAGGGCGAAAGGAATATGCAGCGGCTGTTTTTCGGCCTGATCCGGCGTGGCCGGCGTGCGCTGGCTGATAGTCAGCGTGTACTGCTCAGTGGATGGATTGTAGTCATCACGCACGGTCAGAATCGGCGTACCGGACTGACTGTACCAGCGGCGGAAATGCGATAGATCGACGTTGGACGCATCTTCCATCGCCTGCACGAAATCATCACAGGTTGCAGCGCTGCCGTCATGACGCTCAAAGTACAACTGCATCCCTTTCTGGAAGTTAGCCTCACCGAGCAGGGTGTGGATCATACGAATAACTTCAGCGCCCTTTTCGTACACGGTCAGGGTATAGAAGTTGTTCATTTCAATGACCATATCCGGACGGATAGGATGCGCCATTGGGCTGGCATCTTCGGCAAACTGCAGGCCGCGCATGGTGCGCACATTGCTGATCCGGTTTACCGCGCGTGAGCCGAGATCGGAACTGAACTCCTGATCGCGGAACACGGTTAGCCCCTCTTTCAGGCTCAACTGGAACCAGTCGCGACAGGTCACGCGGTTGCCGGTCCAGTTGTGGAAATATTCGTGACCGATGACGCGCTCAATATCGAGGTAGTCTTTGTCGGTGGCGGTATCGGTACGTGCCAGCACATATTTGGAGTTAAAGATGTTCAGACCTTTATTCTCCATCGCCCCCATGTTGAAGAAATCGACCGCGACAATCATATAAATGTCGAGGTCATATTCGAGGCCAAAGCGCTCTTCATCCCATTTCATGGAGTTTTTCAGCGAGGTCATCGCCCACGGCGCGCGGTCCAGGTTGCCGCGATCGACGTACAGTTCCAGCGCCACTTCACGCCCGGAACGGGTGGTAAAGGTGTCGCGCAGGACGTCGAAATCACCGGCTACCAGCGCAAACAGATAACACGGTTTCGGGAACGGATCCTGCCACTGTACCCAGTGACGACCATTTTCCAGTTCCCCCTGCGCCACACGGTTACCGTTGGAGAGCAGGAACGGATATTGGGTTTTATCGGCGATAATTTTGGTGGTAAAACGCGCCAGAACATCCGGCCTGTCGAGATACCAGGTAATATGGCGGAACCCTTCCGCTTCACACTGGGTGCACAGCGCGTCGCCGGACTTGTACAGTCCTTCCAGCGCGGTATTGGCCGCCGGGCTAATTTCATTCACGATACGCAGCGTAAAACGTTCCGGCAGTTGACTGATGACCAGAGCGCCCTCTTCTTCTTTATACTCTGCCCACGGCTCGTCGTTCACGTGGATCGACACCAGGGTCAGATCTTCACCATTCAGGCGCAGGGGCGCATCGGACGCGCCATGACGGACAGCCTGGCTCACGGCGGTGACCACGGTTTTTTCAGCATCCAGGTCAAAGGTCAAGTCAATATCAGTAATCTGGTAATCCGGCGCACGATAGTCGTGACGGTATTTGGCTTGTGGCTGTTGTGTCATAAAAAACCTTTAGCATCTTTGGTAGAGTCTCGGCTTCAGTCTATTCCTGTTGCGTAAATCGCGCTACGCAGAATGTTCATCTTTTCAGGCACAAACACCCTTTTTGCTACATTTTTATAACACGCGGCACGAATTGCCCTCGACCAGAAAGACAGCTTATGGTGTGATCGGGGTTCAATAAATCGCTAAACAAGGTATACTCCAGCGGTTTTCTTAGTTGTTTATTGTACTAAACGCTCCCGTGAGAGGATGCTACTGCGCACCTATGACACAATTCGCTTCTCCTGTTCTGCACTCGCTGCTGGATACAGACGCTTATAAGTTGCATATGCAGCAAGCCGTTTTTCACCACTACTATGATGTACAAGTAGCGGCTGAATTTCGTTGCCGTGGCGATGACCTGCTCGGTATTTATGCCGATTCTATTCGTGAGCAGGTGAATGCTATGCAACACCTGCGACTGCAGGAGGACGAGTACCAGTGGCTCTCCGACCTGCCTTTCTTTAAAGCTGATTACCTCACCTGGTTACGTGATTTCCGCTATAACCCGGAACAGGTTTGCGTCACCAATGATAACGGTAAGCTGAACATCCGCTTAACCGGGCCGTGGCGTGAAGTGATCATGTGGGAAGTCCCGCTGCTAGCGGTTATCAGTGAGATGGTACACCGTTACCGTTCGCCCGCATCAGGCGTCCCGCAGGCACTCGATGAGCTGGAAAGCAAACTAGTAGAATTCTCTGCTTTAACGAAAGATGTCGATATGTCCCGCTTCCATCTGATGGATTTCGGTACGCGTCGTCGTTTTTCACGTGAAGTACAGCAGGCTATTGTTAAACGCCTGCAGCGAGAGCCCTGGTTTGTCGGCACCAGTAACTACGATCTGGCCCGCCGCCTGTCATTAACCCCAATGGGCACGCAGGCGCATGAGTGGTTCCAGGCTCATCAGCAAATCAGCCCTGAGCTTGCCACCAGCCAGCGCGTTGCCCTGGCCGCCTGGTTAAATGAATATCCTGACCAACTCGGCATTGCGCTGACCGATTGCATCACCATGGATGCGTTTTTACGTGACTTTGGCGTCGAGTTTGCGACCCGCTATCAGGGTTTACGCCATGACTCAGGCGACCCGGTGGAATGGGGTGAAAAAGCCATCGCCCATTATGAAAAACTGGGCATTGATCCGCTGAGCAAAACGCTGGTGTTTTCAGATAACCTCGATTTGAAAAAAGCGATTGAGCTCTACCGCCACTTCTCTTCTCGTGTGCAGTTGAGTTTTGGTATTGGCACACGTTTAACCTGTGATATTCCCCAGGTTAAGCCGCTCAATATTGTGATCAAGCTGGTGGAATGTAACGGCAAACCTGT